>NZ_JBQIKP010000062.1:0-23173 GCF_056796775.1 Schaedlerella sp. | reverse complement strand
GATACTATTCCCTGAGATTCAGAAAACCAAGAAAAAGCTGTTAAAAATGTAATGTTTTTATAGCTTAGAAAAATAAAATTAAATTTATGCGTCAGAGCTGAAAGGAAGGTGTCGTTGCTGGACTTATAGCATGGCGCATGCTATAATGGATGAAAAGCAAGCGGGGAGGGATGAAGCATGAAGGAGAGAAGAAAAGCCTGGATACAGTTGATCACGGGGATTATTTTACTGCTGTGCATGTTTTGTACTCCCGAATTTGCGGTACTGGTATTCATCGGGCTGGTTGTGTTCTATATCGGGAAGAGATTATGGCACGTTCCGATTGGGACGATCAAGAGGAAAAGAAAATAAGATGGAAAAACCACCTGGTTTTGAATCAGGTGGTTTTTTGAACCTGTCTTTATCCGAGATGGAGCTGGGTTTTTAAAGCATCCTGCAATACCTGGGAGAAATTAATATTTCTTTCCAGGGCCGCAGCGTTGAGCCATGCGGGCAATGTTACGGTACGGTTGACGGAACGGTTGACATGAGCCTGGCGGATGGAGGGCATATAGACATCAACCAATACAGCACGCTCATTCGGCTGGATCGCTACCTGAGCCAGAGGGGTGGGAGCAGGGATATCCTCCTTATCCTCCTCCAGGCCGTAAAGGACGCAGCCGAGGAGCTCCCGTGCGGATAAGAGCGCGTCATCATCATTGATACCGCTGGTGGCGCATTTTAAATCAGGAAAATCAACAGCGATTTCCTGTCCGGGTTCGTAAGTGAAAACAGCGGGGTAGAAATAACGTTCTACTTTTTTCATGGAAATAACCTCCTTAAATCTGATTATGCCGGGAGGGAGCCGGAGCTATCTGAATCTTAGCCCCGACTGTTCTTCAATGCGTTTCAGCGTTTTGAGAGGGATGTCTTTGTCGGGATGTTTTACTGTAGTACGTCCCTTTTTGGTTGGATGCTTGTATTGGTGGTGACTTCCTTCCACATTGACTTCATACCAGCCATCCGCTTTTAGCATTTTGATAACTTCCCGTGATGAATAGCTTTTCATTTGTAAGCCCTCCTGATAATAGTATATTAACACATATAAAAATATTTGTCAACGAAAAACAAATATTTTTATATGTGTTGAAAAAGAAAACGGACCACCTGCTTCGGCGGGTGGTTTTTTTCTCCTTCTTGTAACATCTATGCGTCTAATGTATAATAAAATAGCGCTTTGATGGGACAGGAGAAAAATCTTCTACTACGGAAGGAGACGATATACTATGAAGAAGCCAAAACGATTTATTGCTTTTTTACTGATGATGATGTTTTTATTGGGAGGATGTGGAGGTGAGGGTAGAAATTCAGAAACAGATTTGAAAAATGAGGAGACTGATGAAGAAAAGATTAAAGTTACTCAGATGGAAAATACCATTGAAGGTTTTGAAAATGCAAGCATAAACTATGAAAAATATAATTCTTATGCGTCAGAAAACGGATTAGGAGACACTTTGATTTATATTGAGGGGAAAGTTTTAAACCAAACAAGGATGGGAGATAATTCAGAGTTTCCAATGCTAGCATTAGTTGTAGAACAAAAAGATGGAAATAGATGGTGTGCGAGCATAACATCTGATTCTGAAATAGAAGAAATAGCAGATAAAGATGTTAGAATCTTTGGAACCTATATAGGTTTTTCTGATGTGATGAATCTCCCGGCCATTTCTGTTGCTACGGAAGGAGGAAATAAGTATGAAAAGGCAAGGGTGGAAATTAAAGAGGATGATCAATATAAAACTGTGTGGGATTTTTTAGAATATACACAAGGTTATGAAAATCAAAAATCAGATGAAGATATACAAAGTGCAGATATTTCCGACTCTAGCAGTAATGAGTATGGGAGTATGCTCATTGAATATGGTAATATTTTTTTTGAAGAGTTGTCAGTTCTTTCTAATGAGCAAATATCTCAGTTGATTCAAAATGGTGCGAATACAGAGGCGGTTTTGAATGAAATATCTTTAAATTTGACGGAGATTAGTATAGCAGAAACTAAACTGCAAGAATATTATGAAAAATTTGATGAGAATAGAAATGAGCTTCCAATGGGTACACCAATAATGACATTACTTTCACATGCACAATCGGCATTGAGACAGTATGCTATTGCACTAGAACATTTGCGGGATTATTTGGGTAACCCAAAACAAGAGTATATTGACGATTTTGTAAAGTATATGGGAAAGGCAACAGATTCACTAAATTCATTTAATGCATTGTTTTCATCGGAAAAAGAAAAAAATATGATAGAATAAAAAAATACTTGACTTTTGCATACCATTAGTATATAGTTTTGGTATGCAAAAGTGAGGTGATGAAGTGAAAAAGAAGATGGGACGTCCGACAGACAGTCCTAAGGAAATTCAAATTGCTGTGAGGTTTGACGTTGAAACTTTACAAATATTGGATGATTTCTGTGAGCATGAAAAAATTAGCAGAGCAGAAGGTACAAGACGTGCTGTCAGGAGGCTCAAAGAAAGATAAGAGCAATCGCCCACCTACCAAGCAAGCCGATTGCTCCACAAAGAAGTTTCCTTCTGTAAATATTATAATGCAGAATGAAACTTCTTTCAAGAACAAATTTGGAAGGAGAATAATTATGAATGAATTAGTAAGAACAGCAATCACTTCCATGGAAGTAGCGCATATGGTGGACAAGAAACACGCGGATTTATTAAAGGACATTCGTAGATATGTGGGGCAGTTAGCCGAAGGGAAAATTTCCTCGGGCGATTTCTTCACAGAAAACACTTACTTAGATTCCAACAACCAGAGCCGTCCCTGCTTCTTGGTAACAAAGAAAGGCTGTGAGTTCATTGCCCACAAAATGACAGGACAGAAAGGGACAGAATTTACCGCCCGGTACATAAACCGTTTCCATGAGATGGAAAATGAAACAGAAGAATCCAAGCACGACAGAAATCCCGGTCGGAGAGGTTGCCAGTTACCTGAAAGCCCTGGACAGAGTTGCGGTCCGCCAGAACCTTGCCCCGTATAAGATTGCAGAGAATTTTAAGAAAGTATCGGAACAGTTTGGGATACAGCTTACAGCGGACTTTGTGAAAGTGCCAGGATACGAGCAGATGACATTGGATGTTGTGGCTCAGTAGAGGGAGGTAGAGTGGTATGCGTAGAAATTATGATCCAGAGACATTATCCAAATATAAATATCCGAACCTTGTAGCTGAGTTCTTGGAGAGTGGATACCACATATGCACATTATCTGAGCATATGGGGTTAGGCAGACGGAAGGAAAATGATCCGCTTATGAGAGAAAAACTCTTCGGTAGTGATGAAATAACATGTGACGAAGCTGTCGGACTTTCAAAATTATTTAGTTGTAAAGTCGAGTATTTGTTTTCTGATACGTTAGAAAAACTAGGTGATATGCCTGTAGCGTATATCCGGCATTATGAAAGCAATAAACGGATGGAAAGAGATATGGAGCTTTATGAACTTTCTGAAAAAGTGAGGAAAGCATTAAAAGAAAAGCCATATTTGCCAGAACTTATAAAATACGTATTAGAGTTGGATGAACAACAGATAGAACAGATGATAGAAATCTCAAAAAATGTGAAAGCAGCATAAAACAGACACCACTCAGAAATGGGTGGTGTTTTTCAATGGAAAAAGGCAGGTGAGAGATTTGGCGGCGAAAAAGATAGGTGCCCTGATCACGCTGGACGGTGAAAAAGAGTTTAACCAGAATGTCACAAGCTGCAACAAGACATTATCCTCCTTAAAATCAGAAATGGGACTGGTAAAAGCGCAGTGTGAAGGGCAGCAGAACTCCCTGGAATCTCTGACGAAGAAGCATGAGGTCCTGACAAAGATCCTGGAAGAGCAGAAGAAAAAGGAAGAGGAAGTCCGCAAAGGATTAGAGCATGCAAAGCAGAATTATGAAAAGGTAGCTGACGGCCTTTCTGTTCTGAGCAAAGAGCAGGATGTCCATGCGAAGAGGGTAGAGGAGCTTAAGGCAGAATATAAGACCGCCACGGATCGACTGGAAGAGATGACAAAAGCCGGGGACGCCTCAGAGGATGCCATGAAAGCCCAGGAAGAGGCAGTGAACGCCCTTGCCCAGGAACTGAAAAAGGAAGAGACTGCGCTGAAAGAGGTCAATGCCGCTATTTCCAAAGGAGAGCAGAACTATAAGACTGCGGGAAACAAGATCCGGGACTGGGAAACGAAGCTGAACACGGCGGAAGCCCAGACCATCCGCGCATCCGCGGCGCTGAATAAAAATGCGGCGTATATGGATGAAGCCCGTAATTCTACAGATCAATGCGCGTCCTCTATTGATGAGTTCGGAAAGGAAGTCAAGAAAGCGGAGGCAGTGACCATCGACTTCGGAACGGTTGTCAAGACAAATCTGGTCAATTCGATGGTCAATGTGGTAAAGGATACCGCAGTATCAGCCGCCCAGTCCATGCTGAGCATGGAAACAGCACAGAAGCAGTTCCAGGCCAGCACAGGGGCGACCACAGAAGAGATGCGAAGATACAAGTCCGTCATGGATGACCTTCATAAAAATAATTATGGGGAAGATATCAATGACGTGGCCCAGTCCATGGCTCTGGTCAGGCAGTATACCGGGGAGCTGGATGCTTCTAGGATCCGGGACATGACGGAAAATGGGATTGCCATGCGGGACGTGTTCGGGATGGACCTGAGCGAGACGATCCGGGGCGTGGATTCCCTAATGGACAACATGGGTGTGACATCGGAAGAGGCGTTCGACCTGATGGCAAAAGGGGCCCAGAGAGGACTGGACAAGTCCGGGGAGCTGGCCGACAACATTGCGGAGTACGGCTCCCTCTGGTCCCAGGCCGGATTCAGTGCGAAGGAAATGTTCGCCATCCTGGAAAACGGCCTGGATTCCGGAGCCTATAACCTGGATAAGGTCAATGACTTCGTGAAGGAGTTTGGAAACAGCCTGGCTGACGGAAGGATTGAGGAGAACCTGGGAAGTTTTTCCAATCAAACAAAATCCCTGTTCTACCAGTGGAAGTCCGGACAGGCTACAACGAAGGATGTATTCCGTTCCGTGATCAATGACCTGGCAACTGCAACGAACAAGCAGGAGATGCTTACCCTGGCAAGCAATACGTGGAGCGCCCTGGGGGAAGATAACGCGATGAAGGTCATCACATCCCTCAACCAAGTGAACACAACGTTCGATAACGTGAAGGGTACCATGGAGGAGATCAAAGAGGTCAAATATGATACCCTGGAATCCAGGTTCCAGACCCTGGGAAAGAAATTCCAGACCGATGTTGCCGTACCAATCGCGGAGAAAGCCCTTCCGGCCATGGAAGAGGGTCTGGATCTGGTGGTGGAACATATGGATGAACTGATCCCGGTTATGGGAGGCGTGGCAGCAGGAGCAGTGGCTTTCAAGACGGTTTCGGCTGCGGTCACTCTGTATAAGACGACCACAGAAGCTGCTACTGTAGCAGCCGAGAATCTTAATGCTGTAAGTAAGGCAAATCCATGGGTGCTTGCTGCAACGGCTATAGTGGCAGCAGGCACGGCCCTGGCAATTTATACGGATTCAGTCAGTAAGGCATCCGCGGAGGCGAGGCTTCTGGCGGAAGAAAACCAGAAGATCTGTGATTCTGCGAATGAAGTGGCGGCCTCTACGAAGGAACTGATTTCTGATTACGGGAACGCAAGTGCAGAGATGCAGGCCCAGGGGGAATATGCCAGAATCCTGGCCGGAAGAATCGAGGAATTATCCCAGTCGGCTGACGGGAATAACGAAAAGACACAGGTCATGCAGGGGTATATTGCGGAGCTGAATACGCTGGTACCGGAGCTGAACCTGGCATATGATGAACAGTCCAGGAGTCTGAACCTGACCAATGAAGCCATTGAGGAATATCTGAATAACAGCCAGAAACAGATCGAGATGCAGGCCGCCCAGGAATATGCCGTGGAGCTCATCAAAAAGAAAACAGAGCTGGAGATCGAGAGCATCAAGATTGAAAATGAGGCTGCGGATCTGAAAGAGAAGACCAACGCGCTACTGGAAGAGGAAAATGAGCGCGCGGGAGGGGTTGCGAGTACTTACGCCCTGTTAAACGGTTTGAACCGGGATCAGAGGAAGACATATAAGGAACTGACGGAGGCCCAGGAAGAGAACACGGAAGCTCTGGAAACGAACCGGGCTACGAAGGAAGACCTGCAGGCGCAGATTGAGGCGGCTTCCCAGCAGCTGGAACAGTATGGGGTGAAATGGTCGGATGTAACAGCGGCCACGGACGCAAACACGGAATCCACCAATACCAATGCGGCGGCCCAGACTGCGGCCGCGGATGTCAACAGCGCGGCGGTGCAGAATATCACGGAGACTTACCTGGGGATGCAGGAGACTGTTTCCGAGGTCCTTGCAAGCCAGATGAACATGTTTGAAGAGTTCAATGCTGGGACCGAGATTTCCAGCGAAAAGCTGCTTGCAAATATGCAGAGCCAGATTGAGGGAGTCACGAACTGGGCGGATAATATGGCCGTCCTGGCAGAGCGCGGAGTCAACCAGGGAATCCTGGATAAACTGGCGGAGATGGGGCCACAGGGTTCTTCGTATGTGCAGGCGTTCGCAGGCATGACGGATGAACAGCTGAAACAGGCCAATGAGATGTGGTCGCAGTCCCTCGACATGAAGGATGCTGTAAATGAAAGCGTACAGGGCATGATCGAGGAGTACACAAATTCCCTGAACGGAGGAAAAGAGCAGGTCTCCGCGGCGATGGAATCGATCGGTGTGGATGTCAGTACCGGGCTTGGAAACGGGATTCGTTCCGCAATGGATCAGGGGAAGATTGCGGTGGATGAAATGGGGCAGACAGTGATCCTGCAGGCGCGGGCAACATTTGACAGCCATTCCCCTTCCAAAGTATTTGAAGGGATCGGGCAGGATGTGGTTTCCGGGCTTGCGGAAGGGATCGGTGGAAGCCAGGAGCAGGCAACAACAGCGATCCAGGCACTGGCGGATCAGATGATCGATTCCACAAAGCAGGTATTGAATGCGTCAGATTTTAGCGGGATTGGAAGGGAAGTTGGCTCTGGACTGCAGAACGGGATCCAGTCACAGAAAAACGCGGTGGTCAGTACAATTTCTTCCGTGGGAAGGAGCGTAAGGGATAAGGCAAAGGAGGAACTGCGTGAAGATAAATTCAAAACAATTGGAAGCGCAGTCTCGAAGGGGTTGGCATCTGGAATCAAGGGCGGACAGTCATCTGTCAGGAGTGCGGCAAATTCCGTCACGCAGGCAGTCATCAGTGAAGGCAGGAAGCTGGGAACCAATACGCTGTACTCTGCGGGATATAATGTGTCAATCGGACTTGCAAACGGGATCAGCGCAGGACGCTCTGCAGTGATCAATTCCGTGGCATCAGTTTGCGCATCGGCGGTAGCGGAAGCAAGGTCGAGGCTGCGTATCAATTCCCCGTCTAAAGTATTTGCGGAAATCGGAAGCTATACGGCGGAAGGTTTCGGGGTCGGATATGAAGAAAAGATGGGAGAGGTGAACCGGGTCATCCGGGACAGCATGGATTATTCCGGATATATGGGCTCTGTGGGAACGGCAGGATCCGGGGCAGCAGGAACATCCGGAGGGGCAGACATCATACAGATGCTGCAGCAGTACCTTCCCTACCTGGCAAATGTAGGGAATGGGGAGGTTTACCTGTATCCCAGCCGGAGGACATTCCGGAAAGAAATCTCTGAGATCGCGAATGAAGGGATCGGAATGAGAAATGTAATGGAAAGGATGCGGTAGGATGTATGTGAAAGGCGCAGTGATCAATGGGAAGCGTTTGTGGGAGGACTGGGGGCTGCGGATTGAAGACTGCGACATAGGCCCTCCGGAGGTCAACGACACTTTTGTAGATGTGCCGGGAGGAAAAACACTGGATTTTTCCGAGGCCAACGGTCCCATCAGCTATAAGAAGAGGGAAATCCACCTGGAGTTGGGAGCCATTAAGGAAAAGAACGCATGGCGCACCTTCCTTTCCAGTTTCATGAATGCGTACCATGGAAAGAAAGTGGAAATCACATTTGACGATGACCTGGCATTCTACTATATTGGCCGTGCTTATATCAAGGCAGATGTAGAGAGGACGGCAAGGATCGGAAAATTTGAGATGGAAATCGTTGCAGAGCCGTACAAATACGAACTGCAGGATTCACAGGAGCCCTGGAAATGGGATCTTTTTAATTTATGCACAGGCGTGATCCGGTATCTGGGAGAAGTGGAGATCTCCCAGGTTAAAACGCAGATCATCATACCCAAGGGGGATATGCTTACGGTACCGGTCTTTGAAGTATCAAGGGCTGACAGACTGAAAGTGCTGTATGGTTCGAAGGCGTATGAACTCCGGAACGGAAGAAACAGATATCCGCAGATCAAGGTGGGAGGAGTATCGGAGGTGCGGCTGGAATTTCAGGGAACGGGCCTGGTCAAGGTGAGATACAGGGGAGGGAGTTTGTAATGTATGAGGCATATATGGACGGGAAAGCGCTGTATTATCCAGGGGATGAGGAAGCTGTGATCATAGAGCCGCAATTGGAACTTGCGTTGAATGATGCGGGTTCGTTTGAGTTCCTGCTGCCTTCCGGAAATCCGGAATATGAAAATATCCAGAATCGGAAGAGTATGATCCAGGTACTGAAAGATGAAGAGGAGATCTTTTACGGAGAGGTCAGGAGATGTGGAAAGGATCAGGATAATATCAAAGATTGCCTTGTGATCGGCGAGCTGGCCTTCCTCCACGACAGCATCCAGCCCCAGGCGGAGTACCACGACCTGACCACCCGGCAGATGTTGGAAACCTGGCTGAACATCCACAACAGCCAGGTCGAGGAGCGGAAGCGCTTCTATGTGGGGATCGTGACGATCCATGACACCAACGACAGCCTGTACCGGTACACGAACCGGGAATCCACACTGGACGCAATCCGGGAGAAACTGGTGGACCGGCTGGGGGGATATCTCCGGATCCGGAAAGAAGGCGGTGTACGGTATCTTGACTGGATCACCCTTCCAGAGTATGGAAAATACTGTGAGCAGCCCATTGAGTTCGGCACGAACCTGCTGGACTACGCGGAGAACTGCAGCGCAGAGGATCTGGCAACGGCGGTGATCCCACTGGGGGCCCGATTGGAAGAGAGTCCCATTGAAGGCCTGGAGGCTTATACGGACATTACATCGGTCAACGGCGGCGTGGATTACTTATACATCCCGGAAGCTGTAGAGCGTTACGGCTGGGTGAAGAAGGTGGTCACCTGGGATGACGTGACGGTTCCGGCGAACTTGAAAAAGAAGGGGGAGGAGTGGCTCAAAGACAACCAGTATGAGAGCCTGGTGCTGGAGCTCACCGCTCTGGATCTGTCTGACCTGGACAGTGATTATGAAGCGTTCGCCCTGGGAGATACGGTCCATGCATCCGCCTGGCCCTACGGGATGGACAGAACCTTCCCGGTACAGGAGATGACCATATACCTGCAGGAGCCGGATAGGAACAGGCTGACACTTGGTACGACTGTCCGGAAGAATTATACTACGCAGATGAAGGATTCGAATAAAAAGGTCAGTACCGAACTGGATAACGTCCGCCAGACCACATCCTGGATGCAGTCTGCCATCGACAACGCCACGGCCATGATGACCGGCTCCAAAGGCGGCTATAAAATATCGGAATACGATGAGGACGGCCGCTGGCTCCGGGACCTGTACATGAACGCTCCGAATAAAGAGGATGCTTCCCTGGTGATGCAGATCAACATGAATGGTATCGGATTTTCCAGGGAGGGGTTCGAAGGGCCATACAAGAACGCATGGACGATAGACGGTGTATTCCTAGGAGAGTTCATCAAGGCCGGATCTGTTACCGCGGAGAAGCTGTCTGCGGAATATAAATCAGGGGTCACTGAGGAGATCACGGCGAAGTTTGATGTGGCTGCCGGAAGGATTGAGGCGGAGGTCACCCGGGCCAAGGGTGTGGAGGCGGAGCTGAGCGCGTCCCTGAAAGTGACTGCTGATTCGGTGCAGACCAAGGTCTCAAAGGGGGAATTTGGTTCTTATGCGCAGCAGTATTATGACAAGGTGATCTACGGGTTTAACCAGAGCAGCAAATACGTGCAGATCAATCCCGGGGAGATCGCTATATACGATAACGGCGTATCGGACAGCAAAAAGCGGGCTGCCTTTAACCACAACGGGAGCCATTTTTACCGGGATGGATATCATGTGGGAAAGATCGGGACGAACCAGATGCAGTCAGACGCTTCCAAGAAGGGGCTTGTCTTCGACCTGGAAAATGAGGCGGCGTACATGTCCTGGTCCGCGGCAATGAGTGCCAACGCGAATACGTATTCCCAGAAATGGACGTATACGTTGAAGAGTGTTGGAGGGCAGGCGGCGGATACGCTGAACGCGGGATGTGATGTCGATATGCATGGGTATACCCTGAAAAATGTGGATCTGGAAAGCGTGAGGGTGGGGAATACCAGGACTTGGAAGGGGGAAATCCCGATCATAACGGACATCCGGGATAATGGGGATGGTACCATAGGATGGTCTTACAGCACCATAACGGTAAAAGACGGTTCTGTTATGGCGGCACCGAGGGCGTGATAACAGCGGCGGGAGCATGCCTGCGGGACAATGCTTGACAGAGGGAGGTGATGAAATGTCAAATACGGCCAGGACGGATGAAGATATCAATAAAGAAAACAGGATAGCCTGGGGCGAAGGATCCCGAACAGGAGCGCGGGAGGCGGCGGTATACGTTTTCCAGGAATGTGAAAGGGAGGTCCGGGACGCCAGGGACAATGAGCAAATCGAAGGGAGGATGAAACCTTATGGAAAATAAGCGGAATAAAGAAAGCGATATCAACTGCGGCAGTATCAGTGCGGAAAAACTGCGGGCAGAGTATGAGAGGAAACCGCAGCCAGTGAAGCCGGTGACGGTAAGGCTGGATGATTTTAAGAAAAACCTGAACCGGGTGGTGGCTGACTCAGAGCTGCCGCCTTTTCTTTTGGAATTGGTTCTTGGGGAAATGCTCTCGGCCATGAGCAGGGTTGCTGAAGCGGAGCGTGAACAGGACAGGGAAGCCTGGGAGAAAGCATGTGCGGAGCTGAAATACGAGCAGAACAAGGGATCCGGCGGGAAGGATTGCAAGGACGGTGAGGCAAATGGCTGACATCAGCAAGGAAATACGGGATCTTCAGGATGCGGTATACGGGGAAGAGGTCAGGGGAAGTTTTATCTCCCTGGCCGAGAAAGTGAATACTGAATCTACCGCGGCCAAAGAGGCGGCGGTCAACATGGCGGAAATGGCGGCGGAGGCAGTGCTGAACGCCAACACGGCAGCCGACAGGGCGGACGCTGCAGTTACCAAAGCGCAGAAAACGGCAGCGGATATCCAGGAAGCGGCAGAGAGAGGGGATTTTTCCGCAACGATAGCGGTGGAAAGTGTGGTCACCGCGGATGCCGGGGGTCAGGCGTCCGTAGAGAATATCGGGACAGAGAAGGACGCCAGGTTCCGTT
Organism: Schaedlerella sp.; assembly: GCF_056796775.1. Classification (NCBI taxonomy): domain Bacteria; kingdom Bacillati; phylum Bacillota; class Clostridia; order Lachnospirales; family Lachnospiraceae; genus Schaedlerella; species Schaedlerella sp. Next base: position 11,579 of record NZ_JBQIKP010000062.1, on the reverse strand, counting down.
TTAAGATCCCGAAGGGAGATAAAGGCGACAAGGGGGAGGATGGAACTTCCGTCAATATCAAGGACAGGCTGGATTCAGAGCAGGATTTACCTGAAAATGGGAATAAAGGGGATGCTTATATCATCCAAGGGGATATCTATGTCTGGGACGGGGCGCAGTGGAATAACATCGGAATGATCCAAGGGCCCAAAGGCGACCCGGCCACAATCCGGATCGGGGAAGTAACTGGCGGGGAAGCCGCTTCGGTGGAGAATGTAGGGACGGAAACGGATGCGGTTCTGAACTTCATTATCCCCAAGGGGAGGGATGGAACATCTGTCGGCTTAGGGGAGCCGGAAATCTCAGTGGATACCGGGACCGGGGAACCTTATGCCGAGGTCACGGTCAGCGGCCCGGATGATGCGAAGGTATTCCGCTTTGAATTTCATAACCTGAAAGGGGAGCCGGGGGCGGAAGGGGCAATTGATGAAAATGCGGTGGTCAAATTTACCGCCGCCGCGGAATTGGGGAATATCCAGAGCGGGGAAACTCTGGCGGTCATCCTGGGAAAGCTGGAAAAACTTATCTCAGAGATGAAGGATATTGCTTTTTCCGGAAAATATTCCGACCTTACAGGCGCCCCGGAGGATGTGGGCGATCTGACCAACAATGCAGGATACGTCACTACAGATACCTGGAAAGCGAATACGGCAGACAGTGAGGGCTATGTGGCATCCGGAAAAGGCCAGGCGGACAAGGTCTGGGGTACGGACGGAGAAGGGAATCCGGGCTGGGTGGACCGGGTGAAGGCGGAAGACCTGAAAAACGATTTTGTCAGTAAATCCGGCGATACGGTGACGGGAACCCTGAAAGCGCAGACCTTGGTGATCGGGACGGCGCCGTCAACAGAAATCGGCGCGATATGGATTGGATAAAAGGAGGAGCGGATCATGTTTGATGTAGATTATATTATTCCCTGTTATGGGAGTCCGGATATCATACGGCCGGGATTGCGGAGCCTGGCGAACCAGTGGCACAGTGAGTTTCTTCATGTGATCCTAGTGGATGACTGTTCCCCGAATACAGACTGCGGCTACCAGGACCTGGTTGATGAATTTCGGCCATATCTGGATATCCGGTGTATCAGGACACCTGAAAATATGGGACAGGGATTAGCCAGGCAGTGGGGGATCGACCATTCCGACCACGAATATTTTATGTTCCAAGATGAAGATGACATGCTGGCCAACGCCCTGGCGTTTTCCATTTTTATCGGGGCTGTGGAGGATAATATTTACCAGAAGGAGGAGGACACAGGCGGGGAAGGGAATATCTATATCCTGGATGAGGAAGGAAAGCCGGTCATTGACAGAACAAAAAAGTCGGTGGCGGTCGTGTCCGGCCCGCTGTTTGAATTTGACGACCATCATACCCGGGTGATCGAGGCGGGCAACCGGATCTGGGTCAATGCCAAGCTGTACAACAGGAAGTTCCTGGAAAAGCACAATATCCGGTTTAATGAGGCCCAGAGCCGGCATGCGGAGGATTATTATTTCATGAACTGTTTCTTCTACTGCCTGGATCATGATCCGGATTATATGGGGGTTCTCCTGGACGATCACCAGCTGACCTACCTGTGGTATCCTAACGAGGGAAGCCAGAGCCGGAAGGACCCGCACTATGGTTTTATGCTGTCAGGATATACGATGAACGGTTCGGTGAATATCCTGGAGTTTATGAAGGACACGAAACGGCATCAGATCGAGTGGAATGAGGAACGGGAAGCCAAGTACCGGCACACGGTCCTGAATATGACGGTCTATTCGTATTTCACGTTCCTGTCGTTTATCCGGCGCGTAGCATCCACGGATTATGTCCCGGCGCTGGTGCTGGACTGGTATATGCTGCGGGATTCCTGCAACATGCTCCGGGAGAAATGCAGGGAATACTATGATTCTTATACATATACGGAGAAGATCGACGAGTATTATACGGTCCGGCATTTTTCGGATGTGCAGTTCACAGAGCCGTGGGTGGATCTGGATACGTATATTGTGGATGGCTGCGAAGAACTGGGATGGGATTATGGGGAGCTGCTGCGGTGTAAGGAGACGTACAGGTTCAATGAGTGGGGGCTGTTGGTATGAGTGGTCTGGCAGTCAGGAATAAAAATGGGGAGCTGCTGCAGTATACAGGAACCCAGTTTGAAGGATTAGAAAATACAGGCACGCATCATCTGTGCGTACGGACAGGGGCTGGGACGGATGATGTGGTAAAGTACGGGCTGACGTCCGCGCCTCTGAATGATAAGTATAAGGCGCTCAAGATGCGGATACCGGACAACGCGGGAGGGAGGGAAGCGTATATTGCGCAGAGGTATTCAACCAGTGTTTCTGCTTCGGCATCGAAAACGTATACCACATCCAGGGCGAGTAATTATGTGTCGTCTACTACTTTGAGGACGGCGAGTAGTTCGAGGCTGAGTACGGGGAATGCTACCAGGGTGAGTACGCATGCACCGATTTATTATGGTTCATCCCCTATAATTTTTACAACGACATCATCAGACAAATTCAATGGGTCGAGGCGGGTAGGTGTGAAAGGGCGCTTACTTACCAATTCATCCGGTACATCTATATATACTAGCGTCCTTGCTTATGCGAATATAAAGGTTACAAGTTATGACACTTTGTGGGAGGATGGTACTGCATCCGTGACCGTTACTAGAGGCGCATATTCCGTAACAAGAACCCAGACATCCAGGGTGAGTAATTATGTGACATCTACGACCTTAAGGACGGCAAGCAGCAGTAAACTCAGCACCGGGAACGCAACGAGGAGCTCTGCGTACAATACCAGCAGCAGTGTGTCAACCACAAGCTCAAAGCTGACCCATAACGCAAACCTATGATCTTCCGGCCAGGCTTCATCAGGCTATCGGCAGGCGGCCAGATGCCGGGGGAGAACGGGAGATAAAGCAAAGCCCCACAGGCAGGGTCTTATTTTTATGGAGCCTTTTAGAAAAAAGTACATCAAGAACAGGAGGACATTATGAAGATTCGTGCAGAACCGTCAAGTCTTGATCAGATATCTATTTAATGTGATTTCAAGGAAAGGGGAGAATGTATATGAACGTGAACTACAAATTTATTTTCGCTGCGGCTTTCGGTTTTTTATCCTCACTGCTGGGGGTGTTAGCAATACCGGTCCTGCTGGTAGTGCTGTGTAACATCATTGACTATGCCACCGGTCTGATGGCGTCCCCGTACCGCTTACAGGATATCAATTCCTATAAAAGCATCCGGGGGATCTGGAAAAAGGTGTGTATGTGGCTGCTGATCGTAGTGGGAGCCATCATCGACCAGACGCTATTGTACGCTTCGGACACAGTAGGAATCCGGATGCCGTTCACCTTTTTTGTGGCCTGCATCGTGGCGCTGTGGATTATCTGCAATGAGATCATCAGCATCCTGGAGAATGTGAAGGACATGGGAGTAAAGATCCCCGGCTTCCTGGAACCGCTGGTCAGGAACATCAAATCCCAGGTAGAAGACATGGGCGAACAGCAGAAAGATAATATAGAAAAGAAACACAGAGAGGGCGAATGACCGTCCTCTCTTTTTGCGCCGGCGCAAAAGTCCGGCAGGAAGGAGAAATGTATGCCAAAACTATTTTACATTGCGGGACACGGTGCCGGGGATCCCGGAGCATCTGGAAACAGATATCAGGAAGCGGAAAGGGTCCGGGCACTTGGAAACAGATTAAAAGCAATCGGCGGAGACAACGTGATCCTCGGGGATTTTAGCAGGAACTATTATGCTGACAATGGGATCAGTACGATGAACATACCAAAGGATTACCTGATCCTTGAAGCGCACATGGACGCGGGGCCGCCATCTGCCAGGGGCGGGCATGTTATCATTAACGCAGGATTCACGGCGGACAAATATGATTCCGCACTTGCGGCTATGCTTTCCAGGATCCTTCCAGGCCGTTCCAGTATGATTGTTGGAAGAAATGACCTTGCAAATCCGAGCAGAGCAGCCGCACGTGGGTATAATTACCGTCTGGTAGAATTTGGATTTATTACAAACGCAGAGGATGTCCGGATATTTAATTCCAGGATGGATGATATTGCATGCGGAATCCTGGATGCGTTTGGAATCGGAAAATTGGAGATAAGATCAGAGGAGGAAGAAGACATGAGAGAGATCGTTCAGGCGAAAAATGGAAAAGGTCAGTATTATTTTGACGGATATACGTTACATCCGTTTGCATCAGGAGCAGAGAAGGACGTTATTATGAACATGTACAAGCGACATACAGGAAAGAATCTAAAAACACATGTTTATTCGGATGCCGACTTTGAAAAGCTGATCAAGGTGCTGGCCCGCACTGCAAAATAGGCTCCGCAGCCGGACAGTGACTGAATGGGAAGGTGCGCCGGTATCGGCGGCCGCCCGGCAGGGCGTGCAGGTTCGAATCCTGTCTGTCTGGCGGAGTTTACTGAGGAGAAACAGAAGGCAACATGTCCTTATTTGCATACTGGATTAAAAACACCCACGGCCCGGAATTAAAGTTTATTCAGGGCCGTGGATTTTGTCGCTAATTTGTCACTAACGTATTTGAAGTTTCTTCATATTTTTATGAAGTAAAAAGAGGTTATCAATGTTTCGAAAACCCAGTGTTTGCAAGGGATCGTGGTAAAAACTGCATGACGCTTATAACTGCGTAAAAAAATAAAACTTTATGTGGCGGACAAGTTCAACCTGCAGGCGGAGCCGGATTTTAAAAAGCAGTTTCCGGAGCAGCTGTCCCGTCTGAACATGGAATACATCGACTTCTATCTGATCCATGGGATCCAGGACGCGTGGATGGACCAATTTCTGGAAAGCGGCGCGCTCCGGTATTTTGATGAATTAAAAAAGCAGGGCAAGATCAAGAACCTGGGCTTTTCTTTTCATGCGTCGCCGGCATCGCTGCGGAAACTGCTGAAAATATATCCCTGGGATTTTGTACAGATCCAGCTCAATTACCTGGACTGGTACTATGGAGACGCAAAGGAACTTTATGAGATTCTGGAGGAGGCAGAGATTCCGGCCATGATCATGGAACCGGTCCGTGGAGGGAAGCTGGCAAGCCTGACACCGGAAGCAGAAGCCATTTTCAAAGAAGCGGATCCGGAAGCTTCCATTGCTTCCTGGGCGCTGCGGTTTGTGATGAGCCGTCCCCAGGCGCAGGTCGTATTGAGCGGAATGTCCAATCTGGAACAGGTGGAGGACAATCTGCATACATTTTCAGAGACAGCATTTTTGACGGAGGAAGAGGAAGCGCTGGTAAAAAAAGCAACAGATGAATTTCGATCCAAGGTCGGGGTGGGCTGTACGGCCTGTCATTACTGTACACCGAACTGCCCTGTCGGAATCGATATCCCGAAGGTCCTTTCCCTTTACAATGACGTGAAGCTGGTAAATGAGGAATGGAGGGCTACCTTTGCGGATGCCATGCCGGAAGGAAAGCGCCCGGAGGACTGCGTCGAGTGCGGCGCCTGCACGGGACACTGCCCCCAGAGTCTGGATGTGCCCGCGATCATGAAGGAGATGGCGGAGATCCGGAAGAAATTCCAGAAGGAACAGTAGATGATGCCGTGATATTGAGCGGAATGTCCAATCTGGAACAGGTGGAGGACAATCTGCATACATTTCAGAGACAGCATTCCTATGATAAGTTCCTTCTGCAGAGAAAACATATCTAAATACTCTTGATACGCATGCTGATTCCACTCAGAATATGAGGGCGCAATCAATGAGGTTATCTCCTGAATCGTAAAACGGATATCTTTTATATTAGATTATACATATAAGTATGATAGCGAAAGCATATTATTTCCGAAATAGGAGATGGTGTGCTTTTTGTATACCCAAGTACACCCCTTATGAAACGGCTGGATGGCCATAATGGGGAGCCCTTGGGTATGACATGAAATATATATAGTAAAAAACTATGGTTATGAATAAACAATAGGTATTTGCTATTTCTTTAAGAGACAACTATAATTAGATACAGAAAAGGAATAACAGTTTTTCAAAAAACGAGGAGTGATGTCATGAAGAAAAATGAGCTTGCTATATTATGCATGGCTCCTGCAGTGGGAGTCATACTGCCAGGGTGTAAGGATCAGAGTGTTTCGCCCGGCGGCAGGGGAGATACTTTGAGTATTCAGAGGAGTTTTTGCAGGCAGTTTAGGACAATCCGCTTTTGGAGGGCTGGGGGAACAAGATTGTGCAGAGCAGCGACGGGGAATGAAAATGGATAACAGAAGGATTGGATTGGAGAACATAGTCTCCTACGGATCAAAAGAAGCAGTCATTCAAAATCTGAGAGATGCGGGATGCAGTCAGGATATGATTGAATGCTGCATGACCTCTCTGGACTGCGGGGAAAAAACAGAACTTTTAAAGCAGTTGGAACATCACAGAAAGAGTCTTCTTCACAAAGTACATGAAGAGGAAAAACGCATTGACTGTCTGGATTATCTGGTATATCAGATCAGCCGATGCCGATGACAGGAATCAGAACAAGAGTAACCTTATGAAACGGCCGAATGGCCATAATGGGATGCCCTTGGGTAAACTTTATGAAACGGAGGAAATCAGACAATGAAAGTAATTGAAAACCAGACTTTTGACATGGAACGCGCGCTTTACGGATGTAATGGGATTGCAGTAAGGAACTGCTCTTTTGACGGGCCGGCAGACGGCGAGAGCGCTTTTAAAGAGGGAGAACAGATTGAGGTATCGGACTGCTTTTTCAATCTCCGTTACCCCTTCTGGCATGACCGGGGGCTGACCATCACGGATTCGGAAATGACCCAAGGCTGCAGAGCCGCGCTGTGGTATTGTGACCAGGTGGAGATTGCAGATACGAAGCTGCACGGGATCAAAGCGCTTCGGGAATGCAGCAATGTCCTCATCCGGAACTGCGATATCATTTCACCGGAATTTGGCTGGTCTGTGCGGGGAATCCGTATGGAAGACACCACGGCGGTGAGTGAGTATTTTATGATGCGCTCGGAGGATCTGACATTCAGAGGCGTTCATTTTACAGGAAAATATTCCTTCCAGTATATCAAAAACGCTGTCTTTGAAAACTGTGTGTTCGATACAAAGGACGCGTTCTGGCACGGAGAAAATATCACCGTCAGGGACAGCGTGGTCAAAGGTGAATATCTGGCATGGTATTCCAACGGGCTGACCCTGATCAACTGCAGGATCGTCGGAACCCAGCCTTTGTGCTACTGTAAAAATTTAAAACTGGTTGACTGTGAAATGGTCGGCACGGATCTTGCTTTTGAAAAATCCGAAGTGGAAGCGGTCCTTACAACAAAAGTGGACAGTATCAAAAATCCCAGATCCGGACGGATCTACGCACCGGAGCTGGGTGAGCTTATCATGGACGATGAAGAGGCAAAAGGCCAGGTGCTTATTGCCGGACGGGAAAAGAATGATTGTAAAATGTGCAGTTGTGCCTGATAAGAAGCCGAAGGAAAACAAAAAGGAAAACAAAATGGAGGCCGCGTCTGGGCAAGACGTGGCCTGTAACAGTTACTGTTCACACGGTGTCGTGCACTCGCTGCACGGCATCCGGCCAATTCAGTGATGGGGCGGGCATCCAGCCCCTCGCCGGCAGGCGACTTTTCAATGGGCTGGATGCCGTTACTGTGAGCACCCGGCCAGGGTGTGAACAGTAACCTGTAACAATTTTTGTTGGTGTGATCCCGGAATATGTATAGCGGAAGCTTCCTGAATATGCTAATATATTGTGTAAAGTGCTGCAGAGCACTCTCGGAAACTCCCTTGCACCCATCTTTGCGGCTGATTTTCCGCCAGAAGCACCCAAATTTAATCAACGTACGTTCCACGTACGCCTCATAAATTTGTGCACTTCTGACAAAAAATCATCTCACAAATCTGGGCACAAAGAGTTTCCGAGAGTACTCCTGCATGTGAATGGAGGAATGAGATGATAAGGATAGCGGTTGTGGAGGACGATGAACTTTATATTTCCCAGCTTTTAAAGCACCTGGAAGATTACCAGAGGGAGGAAAAGGAAGAATTTAGTATCCAGGTTTACCGGGACGGGGACGGGATCACGGCAAATTATAAGGCGCAGTACGACATCATCCTGATGGACATCCAGATGAAATTTGTGGACGGGATGACGGCGGCGGAGGAGATCCGCAGGGTGGATTCCCAGGTGGTGATCATGTTTATCACCAATATGCCCCAGTATGCGATCCGGGGCTATGAGGTGGGCGCGCTGGATTATATTTTAAAGCCGGTTTCCTATTTCGCATTTTCCCAGAAGCTCAAGCGCGCGATATCCAGATTGAAGCGGGGAGAAAAGAAGTTTGTGGTCGTTCCCATAAAAGGCGGAGTTCAGCGGGTGGAGGTATCGGACATTTATTATATCGAAAGCGAAGGCCACAATCTGGTCTACCATACCCGGGAAGGGAATTTTATTTCCGCCGGGACGATGAAGAGCGCGGAAAGCGCCCTCGCGGATATGCATTTTTCGCGGGGCAACAAGGGATACCTGATCAATTTGGAGCATGTGGAAGGGGTTCGGGACAAGTGCGCAGTGGTAAAGGGAGAGAGCCTGCTGCTGAGCAGACCCAGGATGAATGCGTTTATGCAGGACCTGACCAAATACTGGAGTGAGGTGAAGTAGAGATGGGTGATTGGGCGGCAGGGCAGATCCTTCCGGATATCCCGCGGTTTTATACGGCTCTGGCAGAATGGCTGTCCTGCCTTCTGTGTATGCGGGAGCTGGTCCGGCGCTATTCCGGATGGAAATTCTGGGGGATCGCGGGAGCTGCATTTTTGGTACAATCCGTGTTTCTGGTCCTGACCGGAGGGCTGGACGGGCCGGTCTGGCTGATGTGCATGGCGGCGGCCGTATTTCTGATGTTTTGTTTTCTGCGGATCAGCTGCGGGAGCAGCAGTCTGGATGTGGGGTATGTCTGTGTCAAGGCATTTGTCCTTGCGGAGTTTATGGCTTCCCTGGAATGGCAGCTCCACTGCTTTTTCTTTTATGGAATGGGATATGAAAGCGGCTGGACGGGGCTGTTGCTCCTGCTGGCAGTTTACGGAGGAACCTGCCTTGTGACGCGTGGGATTTCCAGCCGTTATATCTCCGGGACAGAACGGATGGATACGACCGGGAGAGAGTTGCTGTTTGCCGCTGTCATCGGTCTTTCCGTATTTTTGATGAGCAATATCGGGTTTGTCTATTCCCAGACTCCGTTCAGCGGGAAATATGCCTCAGATATTTTTAATGTGCGGACTCTGATCGACCTGGGAGGTCTGGCGATCCTGGTGGCCTACCACATCCAGCGGCTGCATCTGCGGGCCCAGCATGATCTGGAGAGTATGGAGATGATCCTGCACAACCAGTACACCCAGTACCAGCAGTCCCAGGAAACGCTGGATCTGATCAATTACAAATATCATGATCTGAAACACCATATCATCGCCCTTCGGGCAGAGGAAAATAAGGAAAAGCGGAATGCCTATCTGGATAAGATGGAGGATGAGATCCGGAATTATGAGGCGCAGAATAAAACGGGAAATCAGGTCCTTGACACGCTTCTGACTGCCAAGAGCCTGTACTGCATGCGGGAAAAGATCGCGCTGACCTATGTGGTGGACGGCGCAAGACTGGATTTCATGGATGTGATGGACATCTGCTCGATTTTCGGAAATGCCCTGGACAATGCCATTGAATGTGAGAAGAAAATTCCGGAGACGGAAAAACGGATGATTCATGTGTCCATGTTCGTACAGCAGACATTTTTGATCATACGGTTTGAAAATTACTGCGAAGGGGAGCTGGACTTCGAGCAGAATCTGCCGGTGACCACGAAGAAACAGGCGGAATTTCATGGATATGGGCTGAAGAGCCTGAGACATACGGTGCATAAGTATGGCGGTGAAGTGGATATTGATGTGGAGGACCAATGGTTCAGATTGAAGATATTGATTCCGCTGTGAGCGTTAAGCGGCGAAAGAACAGCCTGTCCGGTTTGATATTTATTGTTCTTGCTTATCATCAAAAAGATAAGCAAGAATTTTTTTGTTACTATTCACAGTCATTTCACTCACATGCGCAAAAACAGCCAGCAAAGCTGTCCGCCGATGCTGCGCATCTTGACTTTTTGCTTATGTGTGTGAAGTGACTGATTCCAGTCAGATAAAAATTGTCAGTCAGTTTCTCACAAGATGCGCTTGACGAATCTGACTGACAGTTTTTATCTGACTGTGAATAGTAGCATTTTTTTATATTAAATACTCAAACTTCCCACACCGGTTGGTGTGCTGAATCTTGAAAAATCAATACTTTAGTCCATAAAAAAGGCACAAACCTGCACTTGGTGGTATAATTGAATTACGAATAACAATCACACAGCAAGGAGATTTATGCCATGTCAAGTATACCACAAAATGCCGAAAACGGGAATGAGATTTCTAACTCTGTCACAAATTTTATGAACCAGTTCCAAATCGGGAAACTTCTTTTCAAATGTAATGCTGGAAAAGCAAAAGGGATTCCGGTAATCGAAGTGTTCCGATACCTGTTCTGTCTCATTTTCTCGGATCGAAGCATGTATATGCAGCGGAAAACGGACATATTTGATGGTTCATTCTGCAAAAACACCGTTTATCGCTTTCTCAATAATGCGAAGATTAACTGGTCTCGGTTCACAACCTTGCTTTCAAGCCGGATTATTAACGATTTCATGAAGCCGCTTACGAATGAGAGCCGCAAAGATGTCTTCATTATTGATGACAGCCTGTTTGACCGTTCCCGCTCAAAGAAAACGGAACTTCTGGCGAAAGTCTTTGACCACTGTTCTATGAAGTACAAGAGTGGTTACCGTATGTTGACACTTGGATGGTCCGATGGGAACTCCTTTGTTCCGATCAACCATCGCCTTTTGTCGGCAGCCGATGATAAAAATCTGCTCTGCAAAGCCGCAGACTTCGATGGACGTTCTCTTGCCGGAAAAAGACGGAAAGAATCCAGACGAAAAGCAACAGAAGTCTTGATTGACCTGATCAAAGCCGCACAACTATCTGGAGTTTCTGCAAAATATGTGCTGTTCGACAGTTGGTTTTCATCACCGAAGACCATTACTGCATTAAGAATAGACTGCGGATTAGACACAATCGCAATGGTTAAGAAAAGCAGTAAGATCAAATATGGCTATCAGGGTGGCAGATACAACATCAAAGAAATCTATAAACAGTGCAAAAAACGCAGAGGTCGCTCCAAGTACCTGCTTTCTGTTGATGTAACCGTTGGTGATGAGGCAATTCCGGCAAAAATCGTCTGTGTCCGGAATAAAAGCAAGAAAAAAGACTGGCTTGCCATCATCAGCACGGACACGGCTATCTCAGCGGAAGAAATCATCCGTATTTATGGGAAACGCTGGGATAAAATGCCGATATTTTTTTAATGCCGATATTTTTAGATATATGCTGTAGTAATGCGTCCTCACTACAGCATATATCGGCATTAATTATTTAAGTCCAGCCAAT
>NZ_JBQIKP010000061.1:0-23938 GCF_056796775.1 Schaedlerella sp. | reverse complement strand
ACTTGCTACACCACCCGCATAGCAGGTGGTTTTTTGTTTCGCACGCCTCCATTTTTCGGAACACGAAAAACTCCGTCGTACTCAACCGGCTAAAGCCGATAAACAAAAAGCCTGGTCGTAAATTGACTCAGGCTCGTAGAGAAGCTAATGCAAGATATAATAGTAAATTTGTAGAAGTAAAAGTGCGTATGACACCTAAACACCGAACTGAGGTACAAGAGCATGCTGCCAGCATGGATGAAAGTGCCACTCAGTTTATCAATCGTGCCATCAATGAAACCATTGAACGTGATTGTCAAAATAAAGAGACAAAATAAAACAGCCGGCAGGTCTGGAACTACATCCTCTCCTGCCGGCTTTCTTATTCTTATTGATGCTAATTTAGAGCAATCCTTGGCCTCTGCTATATTCTTTTCTATCTGTTCTTTTGATTTTACCGCATGCCACCGAGTGCCAATTTTCTATGATATATGAATTTATAACAATTTATATATGAGTCTGATTTCGTGGGAACCCTTGATTTATAATGCTTTAACAACATTTATAGAGATATAACAACTTATGAAAAATAGGCTCGCAAATTACGATTCCTAATTTCATTTTATTTATATACCTCCTTGGTCATCGGTCGTTCATACAAATTCATGGTAATTCCTATTCTTAGAAAGTTCGAGAATCATCTGCAAAATTTTTATCTTTTAGCGAGTATAATGCAGCACATGCATGGAAAATCTCTCGATCCCGCATCTTTCAACCTTGTGTCTGTTAAGCCTAGTACAGCATTGCGTAATTAACGGTGAATACTGCACCTGCTATTTCTGCCAGCACTGCGTTGTCGTCAATCAACGATGCCACCGCATCGCCTCTTTCCTCCGCCTTGTCCTGACAAAAATATCAGACACATTATTCACCATTATATACGCAATGCTATACTAGTTAATATCTTCATGTTTTACGGTTTCACCGTTCTCAATCTCCTTTACTGCCCGCTCTATTTCCCCGTTTTGAAGGCAATTATATACAATCCTGTATATTTCCTACCCTCAACCTCTGCGCCTGTCTGAAAATCCCTGCAACGGCTTTATATCACCTTTCGGCGGCTATTCCGTCAATCCCTCAATTGCTTTCTTTATTCGTTGTTTTGTCGGTCTGTCCAGACTGCTAATATATTTTGCGGCTTTTTTGCTGTACTCTATCCGCATCTGTTCTCCTCTCTTTCTATTTTCTCCGCTGCCGCTTTTTTAGCGCGGCTCTTTGCCTATATGAATAAACTCCTCATTCCATCCGCCGTCTTCGGCGTATCCCGTGTCTCCATCAGGATCACCTCTCCCAGCGGGAAGGAAATCTCCACCTCGTCCTCCGCAAATTCATTGCTGACGCACAGGCTGTCATGAGGGGTGAGCAGATGGTGATAAAGGGGATATTTTGCCCCAAGGATATTAAAGTCCGCCACCATTCCCGCTAGCGGAAATACCGAAAAATAGGGTCCGAACGCCTCTTCCCGGCGAAGAGTGATCCCTCGGTCCAGCAGACGGATCTGATTATAGCTGTCCAGGATCCGGGCATCCACTCCTGCGTCCAACGCAAGATTCAACACCTGTACATTGGCCCAGAGATGGTCCGCGCGGTTCCCGGTCGCGCCCAGTATCACCACATGCTTCCTGCCAAGCTCCAGACAGAGCAGCAGCGCGATCTCCGTGTCCGAAGCATCCTTTACCGGATTAAACTTCCGGATCGGAACCCTGGTTTCATTGCGGTAATAGGACACGATTTCCTCCGGCGTGCTGTCAAAATCCCCCACGATATAGTCCGGAAGGATCTGGTGCTCATACAAAAAGATCAGTCCGCGGTCCGCCGCAACGATAAATTCTGTCTCTTCACTTTTCAAAATCTCCAAAACAAATGCTTCCTCCAGCAGTCCCCCGCTGACGATCACCGTGCGTTTACTCATATTCTTTAAAAATCTCCATAAAGCCTGAAACATTTTCTTCAATACTGCCCCGGAATACAGAGGAACCCGACACGATCACATTTGCCCCCGCGTCCAGAACCTCCCGCACATTGCTGTGGTATACCCCGCCGTCCACTTCCAGATCCGCTGTAAGTCCCTGTGCGTCCAAAAGCTCTCTGAGCCTGCGGATCTTATCCAGGGAGGATGGAATAAAGGACTGTCCGCCCAGCCCCGGCTCCACCGACATAATCAAAAACAGCTCCGCCTGATCCAGAAACGGCTCCAGCACATCCACCGGAGTGGCCGGCTTGATCGTGATCCCCGCCTTCCGCCCCCGGCCGTGGATCTTGCCCAGTACTGCCTGCAGATCGCCGCAGGCCTCATAGTGGACGTTCACGATATCCGCTCCCGTGTCACAGAACTTGTCCACATAACGGATAGGATCCTGGATCATGAGATGCACATCCATCACCATTCCTTCAAATCCCTTCACACATTCCAGCACCGGGATCCCGAAGGAGATATTCGGTACAAACATCCCGTCCATCACGTCAAAATGCAGGTATCCGGCCCCGCCGTCCGCACAGAGCTTCATCTGCTCTCCTAATATCTTAAAGTCCGCCGATAAGATCGACGGCGCCAATATTCTTTTCATATCCTGCTCCTTTTTCATCATCAGTCTAATACTTCCTCTTCTCCTGCAGCTCCCGGTACATCTCCACATAATTCTCATACCGTACCCTGTGTATCTCACCGTCCTCCACAGCCTCCTTCACCGCACAGCCCGGCTCATGGACATGGCTGCATCCGTTGAACCGACAGTGCCCTTCCAGGGGCCGGAATTCACGAAAATAATGTTTCAGCTCTTCTTTCTCAAAATCATGCACATAAAGGGAGCTGAACCCTGGTGTGTCCATAATATAAGAGTCTTCCTCAATGCAAATGAGCTCCGAATGCCGGGTGGTATGCTTTCCTCTGGCAATCTTCCGGCTGATGCTGCCGGTCTCCATTTGGGCCTGAGGCTGCAGCAGATTGATCAGGGAAGATTTTCCCACCCCGGAAGGGCCGGCAACCGCTGTCGTCTTTCCACGCAGGACCTCCCGGATGCATTCTATATTCTCCGTTGTCAGAGCGCTTGCCAGGATCAGCGGATAGCCGCAAGGTACGTAGATCTCCCGCAATGTCCTGGCTTCCTCCGGCTTTGCAATGTCCCTTTTGTTGAAACAGAGCGCCACCGGGATTTCTTTTCTTTCCATCATGACCAGAAACCGGTCCAGCAGATTAAAATGCGGCTTTGGATCTGTCACCGCAAAAATGACCAGCGCCTGATCGATATTTGCCACAGCCGGGCGGATCAGTTCATTCCTTCTGGGCAGGATGCGTTCCAGACTGCCGGTCTTCTCCGTCTCGTCCAGTACCTCAATCTCCACCTCATCACCGACCAGCGGTTTGATCTTTTCCTTTCGGAAAATCCCCTTCGCCTTACACTCATAAAGGCCGGATCCTGCCACGTTAACGTAGTAGAATCCGGCAATCCCTTTCACGATCTTTCCCTTCATAAAACCCTTTCGCATCTGAAAACAGATATTTCGGAAATGTCCCGCGGCAGGATCATCTCCGAAACATCCTTCCTGTTTTAATTCTCGCTGACCACCAGCCCTACCGTTCCGTCATCGTATAACGTCTGAGAGATGACATAACCGGAGATCATTGTACTGCTGGATTCGTATCTTTCGATACTTGCCGGATATCCGTAGCTGTCCAGTATGCTCATTGCATACCCGACCTCCATGCCTTTGACATTCGGCACATCTCCGCCGCTGTTGCCCGGATATGACGGACGATCCGGATCTTTGTCGTCGTCCTTGTCTTCCTTCCCTTTGCTCACTACATAAGTGATCGCCGTATTCTTAGGAACCTTCTCTCCGGCAGCGGGACTCTGGCTGATGATCTTGCCCTCTTCCACGTCGTCGCTGAACTCTTCCCCGGATACGCTTCCTGACAGTTCCATCGCCGACAGCGTATTGGCTGCCTCTTCCTTTGTGAGACCCTTCAATGGCGGTACCGTCACTTTATTGGAGCCCTTGCTGACATACAGGATGATCTTGGTCCCTTCCACGACCTCAACGCCGCCTGCCGGCGCGGTCGTAATGACCTTGCCTGCCGGTACGTTATCGTCTTCCTTCTGCTCCACGTCCACCACAAAGCCGCTGTTGGTCATCACGTTCCTGGCGGCGGCCTCATCCTGGCCTGCCACCTCAGGCACCTTCTTCTTCTCAACCGCCTTGCCCAGACTGACCACGACCCTGATCTCCGTATTTACATCCACCTTCTGATCCGCCTCCGGAGTCTGGCTGATGATCTTGCCCCTCTCATACTCATCGGACTGTACTCTGTCTTCCACGCCGTAGCCAAGCCCCTCCCCGGACAGCGAATCCTTTGCTTCTGCCTCAGTCAGGCCGACCACATAAGGCACACTGACCTGCTTCGTCTCTTCCTCTTCCTTGATGGGACTGTCTACGGAGAGCTTATCAAAAAGTCCTTCGGACTTTACGATCATAAAGATCACGACAGCCGCAATGATGATGATCGCCAGTGTCACAACCACCTTCAGGACGCTGCTTACAACCGATCCGCTGTCGCCGTTTCCCCGATTGCGCTCATAATCATCCTCATAGTCGTCGTATTCCTCGTCGCCGTAACCGTCATCTCCGTATCCATCGTTATAATCCTCTTCATCCTCGTAGTAATCCTGCTGGTAATTATTCCTGCTCTGGACTCGTCTCTGGTCTTCATCTGACATCATGATCGTCTCATCACCTCCAGGTATATATTCCGGGTTATTCACAAAGTCCCCTTCCGGGTCTACCAGGGAACGCTTCAGGTCCAGGATCAGCTCCTGGCAGTTCTGATACCGGCGTTCCGCATTCTTTTGTGTACATTTTAAAATAATGCATTCCAGACTGTAGGGGATCTCCGGCACCTCCTTCACAGGCGAAGGAATCTCCTCCTGCAGATGCTTGATCGCCACGGATACCGTGGAGTCCCCGTCAAAGGGCACATGTCCGGTGATCATCTCATACATCGTGATCCCGGCGGAATAGATGTCGCTCTTCTCATCCACATTGCCGCCCTTTGCGTGCTCCGGTGAAGTATAATGCACCGAGCCCATCACATTCGTACTGATCGTCTGGGTCGAGGTGGTTGCCCGGGCAATTCCGAAATCCGTCACCTTCACCTTGCCATCTATAGAAATGATGATATTCTGAGGCTTGATATCCCGATGGATAATGTGCTGGTCATGGGCCGCCTGGATCCCGGTCGCCATCTGGATGGAGATACTGATGGTCTCATTTGCCGAAAGCTGCCCTTTTTTTTCAATATAATCCTTCAGCGTAATGCCTTCCACCAGCTCCATGACCATATAGTACAGGCCCCGGTCCTGTCCCACGTCATACACATTCACCACATTGGGATGCATCAGTCCGGCCGCCGCCTGGGCTTCACTTAAGAACTTCTGGATAAATATCTCGTCCGAGCGGTAATCGCTCTTGAGCACCTTTACCGCCACAAAGCGATTCAGCTTGTGATCCTTCCCTTTATATACATCCGCCATGCCCCCGGAGCCGACCCGCTCCAGGATCTCATAACGTTTTCCCAAAAAGATTCCTTCCTTTAACATATAGTCACCTCATCCGTAAACGGTTCTGTCAGCACGACTCCGATATTGTCGGTACCACCGTTTTCTTTTGCCGCTGCTACAAGGGATGTGCCTGCTTCCACGATATCCCGTCCCCCCTGCACAATATGGAATAATTCCTCATCCTCTACCATATTGCTGAGTCCGTCCGTACACATCAGTATGATGTCTCCTTTTTTCAGACGATGCTCGTAAAAATCCACATCTACCGTATCCTTTGCCCCGATCGCGCGGGTGATGATATTCTTATCCGGATGGTGCTTCGCCTCCTCCGGCTTGATCCCTCCGAGACGCACCATTTCTTCCACCAGGGAATGATCCTTGGTCAGCTGGGTGATACCCTGATTGATGAGATACAGCCGGCTGTCGCCTACATTTGCAAAATACATCATCTGCCGGACGATCGTCGCTACCACGATCGTCGTTCCCATTCCCTTCAGATGAGAATCCTGGGACGCTTTTTTGATGATCTCCTGGTTTGCCTTTTTGATGGCGGAGACCAGTGCCTTCTCCACGTCCTCTTCCCGGCTCTGTCCTAATTCCCTTTTCAGCACCTCAACCGTATACTTTGAGGCGTAATCTCCGGCCTGATGGCCTCCCATCCCATCCGCCACCACAAACAGATTCGGAAGAGGGCCCAGCGGATTGTCTGTTGTGTAGACATAGTCCTGATTCACCTGTCTTACCATCCCTACGTCCGTGATTGAAAATGTCCTCATAACTCTGCCTCCTCTGTCCGTGTCCGTACATAACTTCTTCTGAGCTGACCGCAGGCACCGTCGATGTCTGCGCCAAGTTCTCTTCTTAGTGTAACATTTATCCCATATTTTTCAAGTTTATTTTTGAAATTCTGTGCATTTTTCCTGTCAGGCTGTTTCAAACCGTACTCTTTTACCGAATTTACGGGGATCAGGTTCAGATGGCAATTTCTGGAGCCCAGGATCCGAATCAGCTCCCGGACATCCTCTTCCGTGTCATTGACTCCGCGGATCAGGCTGTATTCGAATGTGATCCGCCGTCCGGTCTCCCGGAAATACGCGTCGCAGGCCGTCAGCACCTCCTCCAGCTCATAGGCGTTTGCCACGGGCATCAACTGCTTTCTCTTCTCCTGAGTCGCGCCGTGGAGTGACAAGGCCAATGTGATCTGCAGATGCTCCTTCGCCAGCTCGTACATCTTCGGGACGATCCCGCAGGTGGATACCGTGACGTTCCGCTGGCTGATATGCAGTCCCTTTTCCCCGGTCAGGATCCTCAGAAATGTGAGAAGGCTGTCATAATTATCCAGAGGTTCTCCGGTTCCCATCACGACCACGTTGGAGACCCGTTCCCCCATGATCCGCTGGAGACGGTAGACCTGTCCCAGCATCTCCGAAGGAGACAGGCCGCGCGCCAGACCGCCGATGCCGGAAGCACAGAACCTGCAGCCCATGCGGCAGCCTACCTGAGAAGAGATGCAGACGGAATTGCCGTAATGGTAGCGCATCCACACGCTTTCCACCACATTGCCGTCATGAAGGCGGAACAGGAACTTGCAGGTCCCGTCCAGCCGGGATTCCTGCTTTTCCAGCATGACTACGGGAAGGATCTCATACTGCTCACTCAGCCTGTACTTAAGCTCCCTGGAAAGATTCGTCATTTCCGAAAAGCCCTCGGCCAGCCGGACATGCAGCCATTCATAGATCTGCTTCGCCCGGAAGCCGCGCTCCCCCATAGCCTGTATCTCTGCCTGCAATTGTTCATATGTATATGCACAGATATCCTTTTTCATGTTTCCTGTTTCTCTTCCTTATGTTCTGTTCTATTCACAATCCTGTCAGAGGATTCCGATCCGCTTTTCCTGGTTCCCGTCTGCTTCAAAGCCGCAGACTCTATCTGCCGCTCTACGCGGCAATCACCGTTCTTTCCGCATACATGCCAGGAAAAAGCCGTCGCTCTTGTGGATCCCCGGCAATAACTGAAGACATCCCTGTTCCTTTACATCCTCTCTCAGCTCTTCACAGAGATTTTCCCGGATATCCTTCATGGAAAATTCCGGGTTCTGCTCCAGAAACCAGTGTACGTTGTCCATATTTTCCGCCGGGTTGATGGTACAGGTGCTGTACATCAGGATTCCGCCGGGCCTGACATATGTCTTCACCACGGAAAGAATCTCTCTTTGAAGCTCCACAAGGCTGGAAATGCTCTCCTTCGTTGTTTTGTATTTCAGATCCGTTTTCTTCCCCAGGACTCCCAGCCCGGAGCAGGGAAGGTCTGCGATCACGATATCCGCCTTTCCGACGGAAGCGGCATCGACCACTCTTGCGTCCATCTGGGCCGCGCGGATGTTGGTGAGTCCGGATCGGTCAATATTTTCCTGGATCAGCCCCACTTTATAAGCAGTCAGATCCCGTGCTTCTACCGATCCGGTTCCCCGGAGCATTTCCGCCATGTGAACGGCCTTGCCTCCGGGCGCCGCGCAGACGTCAATGACGGTATCCCCTGTTCTTGGCGCCGCCGCCTCGCAGACCAGCATGGAGCTTGCATCCTGAACTGAAAAGCGGCCTTCCTGAAAGCTTTTGAGCCTTCCCAGGTAATCCTGCCCCGATATGTAAAACGCATAAGACAGGTACGGATGGGGAGTGACATGGATTCCCTCGGATTCCAGTTCCCTGCAAAGGCTTTCCGCTTCTGCCGGAACACATCCCGATCCTGCTTTCTCCCGGATTCCGGTTTTCTGCAGATCCGGTTCCTGTCCGATCCGGCCGCGGATCATCAGAGGCTTCTCCTTCTGAAACTCCCGCAGCATCGTTTCCACCGTCTGCCTGTCATAACTTTTCAGCCACAGCTCCAGGATCCACCGGGGCATGGAATACTGCACGGAAAGCAGCTCCGTGGGGTCTTTTGGATACGCTACCCCATTCAGCCCGGCAGCCGTGCTCCGGAGAACCCCGTTTACAAATCCCCGCAAGCCCGCAAAGCCTTTTTTGACTGCCAGCTTGACAGCCTCATTGCAGACCGCGGAATCCGGCACTGTGTCCATGTATTTGAGCTGATAGACCGCGCTCCGCAGGATATTGCGGATCACGGGCTTCATCTTTTTAACCTTGACCTTAGAGAACCGGTCCAAAATATAGTCCAGCTCTATCATATGTTCCAGCGTACCTTCCGTGACACGGGTGATGAAGGCACGCTCCTTTTTATCCAGATACTGGTATTTTCCCAGAACCTCCCGGAGGACGATGTGGCTGTACTGCCCCTTTTCCGTCACCTCCATGAGGATCCCGAGCACCAGTTCCCGTTCATTTATCGGCTTCGCCATATTCTGCATATCTCCTATATGTTCAGGATCCTTACTGCTGCACTCTGCGCCCTGCCGCATGGCCTCCGGCCGCGCAATGGGCCCCGTTTCTTTCCGTATGATTCCTCAGTCATTCCGCCGTCTTCCAGTGATCAAAAGCAGACGGAGCAGCTGCAGGATCGCGGATGCCGCGCTTGCCACATAGGTCAGCGCCGCCGCGCCCAACACGGCCTTGGTCTGACGGATCTCCTCCGGATACAGCATTCCGGTTGTCTCCAGCACCTTCACCGCGCGGCTGGAAGCGTTGAACTCGACCGGCAGAGTCACCAGCTGGAACAGCACTGCCGCGGAAAACAGCAAGATCCCCATATTGATAAAAATCACTGCGGTATCGCTTCTGAGAAACAATCCGATCAGGATCAGGGGCCATGCCAGAGTGGAGCCGAAATTGGCTGCCGGAACCAGAGCCCCTCGGAATTTGAGAGGCGCATAGCCCGTGGCGTGCTGCGCCGCATGGCCGCATTCATGGGCTGCCACGCCGATCGCCGCCACGGAAGCGGAACCATAGGTCGAATCGGAAAGCCCAAGTGTCTTATTCCGGGGATCATAATGGTCTGTCAGATTGCCCGGAATGTGCCGCACGGTCACATCGTAGATCCCGTTGGCCCGCAGGATCCTCTCCGCCGCCTCCCGTCCGGTCAGCCCGGAACGGCTCCGAACCGTGGAATACCTGCGGAACACGCTGTTCACGCGTGAGGATGCCAAAAGGCAGATTGCCACTCCGATCAAAACCAATATATAGGTCGAATCATATCCCAAATAAAACATTCCCATTTTTTATTCCTTTCCCTGTCTATAGACTCACGGCCAACGAGATCTGCCGCACAATATGAGCAGTCCGCTCTGCTTCCTGTTGCGGGATCATTTCCCGCGCGCAGAAACCATTCACACACAGAAAGTCCTTCTACGGCTCCGCCGCGGTGAGCAATGTCCCCGGCACGACCGCGTTTCCTCTTAAAAATGCCTGTACATCCATATGCTTCTTGCCCGGAAGCTGGACTTCCTCCACCCGCAGCACGCCATCCCCGGTCTGCACGGAAAAAGAATCCTTTTCCACCGCGAGGATGGTTCCCGGCGCCGCCTTTTCGGTAGTATGCCCGGTTTCTTCATTTCTCACACCGGCTTTCCAGATTTTCATCACTTTTCCGTTCCACCAGGTATAAGCGCTGGGCCAGGAATTGAGTCCCCGAACCAGCCGCTCGATCTCGGCGGCGGAACGGGTCCAGTCAATATTTCCCATTTTTTTATCCAGCATCTTCGCATAGGGTGTGGGACTGTCTCCCTGCTTCTGAGGCTGCAGGGTTCCCGCCGCAAGCTCCTGCAGCGTCTGCGCCGCAAGCCGGGCTCCGGCCTCGGAGAGCTTATCGTGAAGGCTCTCCCCGGTCTCCTCCGGGGTGATCGGCACCTCGGTCTTTAAAAGCATATCGCCGGTATCCAGCCCTTCATCCATTTGCATGGTAGTCACGCCTGTCACCTGCTCGCCCCGGAGGATAGCCCACTGGATGGGCGCCGCCCCACGATATTTGGGAAGAAGCGAGGCATGGACATTGACGCATCCGAAGGGTGTCATATCCAGGATCTCTTTGGGAAGGATCTGGCCGAATGCCACGACCACACAGACATCCGCCTGAAAACGCTTCAAATATTCCACACATTCCGGATCCCGTACCTTTTTCGGCTGAAACACGGGAATCCCACGGCTCACGGCCGCTTCCTTCACCGGCGGGAACTGCATCTCCTTGCCTCTTCCCTTCGGCTTATCCGGCTGGGTCACGGCCAAGCAGATCTCATGCCCCGCTTCCGCCAGCGCTTCCAGCGTCCCCACGGAAAAATCCGGAGTTCCCATAAATATCACTTTCATCTATTCGTCCTCCTCAGGGGCGGCATCGTGAAGACCGTCCTCTGTCTTGTATACATATAACTTTCCTGATAAATGATCGATCTCATGGCACAATGCCCTGGCTAAGAGTTCTTCGCCTTCAATCTCGACTTCTTCCATATCCTCGTTGCAGGCCCGCACCCTCACATAATTGGGCCTGGTCACAATCCCGTATTTTCCCGGAACACTGATGCACGCTTCCTCTCCGGTCTGGCTGCCCGATGCCTCAATCACCTCCGGATTGATCAGTACCAGAGGGCCTTCCCCGTCCCCGATATCGATCACTATGATCTGCTTCAAGATCCCCACCTGGGGGGCTGCCAGTCCCACGCCGGCTTTTTCGTACATGGTATCCAGCATATCATGGATCAAAATCCTCGTGCGGAGCGTCATCTTCGGAACCGGCTTACACGGTTTTGTCAGAATATCGTCTCCCATCTCCCGAACCTCTCTTATTGCCATAACTCTTTCTATCCTCCTGATTTATCATTCATAGCCAGTCTGTCAAAAGACCTGCATGGGATTGAAATCAAACTGAATCCGCATGGTGTTAAATCCTGCATTCACTTCAATATATTGTTCCAATCGATTTTTCATCGTTACTAGTGTATCATATCTTTTTGTTTTTAGGTAGAGTACTTTTCGATATATATCATTAATTTTTCCGATTCCCGGGCTGGCAGGCCCGATCAGCTCCACCTGTTCCCTGCCTTTTACCCGGAGGGCATATTCTCTCAGATACCTGCAGCCTGTTTCCAGGAGCGCTTCATCCCTGCAGCTTACCAGCACTGCCAGCAGATTTTCCACAGGTGGATATCCCATCAGCTCCCGGTAGCGGATCTCTTCCTCATAAAATGCTCCGTAATCCTGGGCCGCAGCCGTCACGATCGCATAATGCTCCGGACTGTATGTCTGGATCACTGCTTCCCCCTTCTTCTGTCCTCTGCCCGCACGCCCCGCGGCCTGGGCCAGAAGCTGGAAGGTTCGTTCTCCCGCCCGGTAATCATCCGCGTACAGGGACATATCCGCAGCCAGGATGCCCACCAGGGTCACGTTGGGAAAATCATGTCCCTTCACGATCATCTGGGTGCCCACCAGCACATCCGCTTCCTCATTGGCAAACGCGGCCAGGATCTTCTCGTGTCCGTCCTTTTCCCGGGTGGTGTCCATATCCATCCGCAGCACCCGCGCCTCAGGGAACCGCGCCTTTACAATGTCCTCGATCTGCTGGGTCCCTGCCCGAAATTCCCCGATGTGCCTGGAACCGCATTCCGGACAGGTATCGTTTTTTTCTTCCTCATACCCGCAGTAGTGGCAGACCAGCTTTTTGTTCCGATGGGAGGATAAGGATACGTCGCAGTGGGGGCATTTTGCCACATAACCGCATTCCCGGCAGGAAACGAAGCCGGCATAGCCCCGGCGGTTTAAAAACAGCATGATCTGTTCCTTTTTTTCCAGGCGGTCCTCCATCAATTCCTGGAGACGGATGCTGAGGATGGACCGGTTTCCGTCCTTTAATTCCTTCCGCAGGTCTACGGTATGTACCCGGGCCAGCTCCTGCTGCCCGGAACGGTTCTTCAATTCCAGCAGCCGGTAGCTTCCGGCCCTTGCCCGGTACATGGCCTCCAGGGAAGGGGTAGCGGAGCCCAGCACCACGCTGGCCTGCTCCATCTCTGCCCGGGCGATGGCCGTCTCCCGGGCATGGAAGCGCGGCACCTGCTCGCTTTTGTAGGTATTTTCATGCTCCTCGTCAATGACCACCAGCCCCAGATTGGGAAACGGCGTGAACAATGCGGAACGGGGCCCGATCATCACGTCGATATTTCCCTCTTTGGCCCGCATCATCTGGTCATACCGCTCCCCCGCGGACAGCCGGGAATGCATGATGGACACCCGATCGCCGAAGCAGCGGTAAAACCGCATGACGGTCTGGAAGGTCAGCGCGATCTCCGGGATCAGCATGATCGCCTGCCGCCCGCGAAGCACCACCCGGCGGATCATCTCGATATAGACCTCCGTCTTGCCGCTGCCGGTAACGCCGTGGATCAGGTACGTCCCATACCGCCCTTTTTCGTAGTCTTCCCAGAACCGGTCGACGGCATACTGCTGTTCCTCCGTAAATGTGATCGGCTTCGGGGCTTCTTCCCTGTGTTTCACCGGATTCCGGTACACCCGCTCTGATTCCAGCGCGGCCACGCCCTGCTCCTCCAGGGCCCGCACCACGGAAAGAGGGATGTTCAGCTTTTTATTGACCAGCTCATAATCCAGCACCGGATCGTCTAAAAGCGCTGCCAGAAGCCTGGCTCTGGCTCTCTGGTTTTTGTGCAGGTAATATTCCAGCTTCTCCCTTCCTTCCGTCTCATCCAGCAGGAGGCGGAGCTTTTTCTTCACCTTTTCCTTCTCCTGCTGCCGGATCGGCAGAACCATCTTCAAGGCCTGGATCATGGTGCCGCCGTAGTGTTCCTTCATCCAGGCCGCAAGGGCCACCAGTTTCCCCTCGATGGCAATGCCCTTTTGGGAAATGTCCCGGATCTCCTTGATCTTCGCGGGATCGTAGTCGCACTGTTCTGCAAAGCCGATGACATACCCCTTGGTCAGCCGGTTTCCTTTTCCAAAAGGGACCTCCACCTCACAGCCTGCGTCAAGGGCGCCTTCCAGGCGGGAAGGCACGGCGTACTGAAAGATCTTATCCAGTTTTTCATGAGTGATGTCTATGATAATATTTGCGTACATGAAGATCCTTACAGCCCCTCTCTTCTATAAAGAAATGTCATAAGTCCTTTTCTTATGACGTTTCCCGCGCCATCTATCTATATATTTGCCGTCTGCGCCAGTTCCTCCAGCACCTCCGCAATGAGCACCCGTTCATCCATGGGGTATTTTTTCCCTTTGATCTCCTGATAATCCTCATGTCCTTTTCCGGCCAGCACGATCACATCTCCCGGCTGTCCGTTGGCAATGGCATAACGGATGGCCTCCTTGCGGTCGCAGATCTCCACGTATTTTCCGGAGGTTTTTCCGATCCCCACCTTGATATCGTCGATGATGGCCTGGGGCTCCTCAAACCGGGGATTATCGGATGTGATGATGGACAGATCCGCCAGCCGCCCGGACACCTCGCCCATCTCGTACCTGCGGTCTTTGGAGCGGTTCCCTCCGCATCCGAAGAGGCACACCAGGCGGGCAGGATGGTATTCCTTCAAGGTGGTCAAAAGGCTTTCCAGACTCATGGCGTTGTGGGCGTAGTCGATCATCAGGGTAAATTCATCCGACACCTTCACCATCTCGATCCTTCCCTTGACCTTCGCCGCCTTCAATGCCTTCTGGATCACCTCCGGCTGTACGCCGAAATGGCCGCACACCGCAATGGCTGTCAGAGAATTATAGACGCTGAATGTCCCCGGGATGTCGATTTCCACATCAAAGTCCATGGTTCCGCTGACATGATACGCAACTCCCAGATAGCCCGGTCTGGATACCAGGTGGGTATCCTCCGCCCGAAGGTCCGCTTTTTCCGAAAGCCCGAAGGTCTCCACCCGGCAGTCCGCGCCCCGGAACACGTCCTCATACCAGGGATCGTCTATATTGGCGATTCCCAGCCTGCACTGCTTGAAAAGCAGTCCTTTGCACCGCTTGTAGTCCTCAAAGTCCTTATGCTCGTTGGGGCCGATATGGTCATGGCCCAGGTTGGTGAAGATCCCGATCTCAAAGGGGATCCCCGCGGTCCGGTGCAGCATCAGCCCCTGGGAGGAAACCTCCATGACCACGCTGTCACAGCCCGCCTCCACCATTTCCGCAAAATACTGGTGGATGGTGTAAGATTCCGGAGTGGTGTTGGCCGCCGGGATCTTCTTCTCGCCGATGACCGCCTCGATGGTTCCGATCAGCCCCACCTTGTGTCCCACATCCTCCAGGATGGACTTGATCATATAGGTGGTGGTGGTCTTTCCCTTGGTTCCGGTAATACCGATGATCTTTAATTTTTCCGCCGGATAGCCGAAATAGGCGGCGGACATCAATGCCAGAGCGTAACGGGTGTCCTGCATTCGGATCACGGTCACATCCCCCGGTACATCCACTTCCTTTTCCACGATCAGGGCCGAAGCGCCTTTTTCCGCAACCTCCCGGGCAAACCGGTGTCCGTCCGAGACCGCGCCGCTGATGCAGACAAACACTGCGCCCTCCTCTGCCTTTCTTGAATCGTTGATCAGGGTCGAGATCTCGATCTGGTCGCTGCCCTGTATGACCTCGTATTGTAAACGTTCTAATAACTGGCTCAGCTTCATGTAGGTTCCTCCTTGAAAGAGCATGTTTCCATCACGGCCCGAATGGATACAGGATGCTTCCGGCCGCTGTGAACAGCAGCGGTTTCAAGCCTGCTGCCTCGAACCGCTCTATTTTTCCTTGTATAGAATACCACAAAGAAGCCCGGGTTGCAAATGGAAGGTTTCGCACAGGGGGCTCTATCAGGCTGAAATACGATCCGGTACTGAGGTACTGATTCCAAACTTGATATAGACTATGGTTTATGGTAAGATGACAGAAAAGAACAGCAGCTTATGGCCTATGATCACAAACTGGCTGCATCCGATAGATCGGGAAGGGACGTGTGAAGCTATGGGGACGAAATTAAAACTGCCGATAGGGATTGAATTTTTTAAAGATATACGGACCAGAGGCTATTATTATGTGGATAAGACCGGTTTTATCCAGGATTTGCTGGATTCCTGCGGCAGTGTAAACTTGTTTACAAGGCCGCGCCGGTTTGGGAAAAGCCTGAATATGGACATGCTGAAAACATTTTTTGAAATCGGGACAGAGCCATCACTATTTGACGGCCTGGGGATTGCAGAGGAAACTGAACTCTGTGAGCAGCATATGGGAAAGTATCCTGTCATCTCAATCAGCCTTAAAGATGTAGAAGGGATGGATTTCCAAACGGCATACGGAATGTTGGGAGTCATTGTCAGCGAAGAAGCTGGCCGTCTGGACTTTCTTTTGGAGAGTAACAAGCTGACCCCCGCAGATAAGAAAAAGCTAAATCGATTGATAGAAGGTGATTTTGAAAAAGCGTTTTATCTATACAGCAGTCTAAAGCTTTTAACCCAATTACTTTTTAAGCATTATGGGATTCCAGCCATCGTCCTGATTGACGAATATGACGTACCTTTGGATAAAGCATATCAGAACGGCTATTATACGGAGATGGTCAGCCTGATCCGTTCGCTGTTCAGTCAGGTGCTTAAAACAAATAAGAACTTATATTTTGCGGTCATTACAGGATGCCTCCGGATTGCCAGAGAGAGCATTTTTACGGGGCTTAACAATTTCAAAGTGAGAACGATATCTGACATCCGTTATGCGGAATATTTTGGGTTTACAGCAAATGAGGTCAGGGATCTGCTCTGTTATTATAATCTGGAAGAAAAGTTTGACGTGTTTCAGGAATGGTATGACGGATACCGGTTCGGACATACAGATGTATACTGCCCCTGGGACGTGATCAACCAGTGTGATAAATTTCTGGAATCAGCAGATGCTGCCATGGAAAGCCATTGGGAAAACAGCAGCAGCAATTCCATTATCCAAGATATCCTCACGGATGCGGCAGAGACTACGAAGGCAGAAATTGAAGCTCTGATTTCCGGCGAATCCGTAGAAAAAACTTTGATCCCGGAATTAACCTACACAGATCTTGACAGCCAGGATCCTGAAACCCGTCAGACATATCTGTGGAGCGTTCTCTTTGCCACCGGATACCTGACGAAAGCCGGTGAAACCGGGAGCGGTCAGTACCGTCTTGTTATTCCAAATAAGGAAGTCCTTGGAATCTACGAAAAAAAGATCCGTTCCTGGTTTCGGGTAAAGATCACCGGCAACACAGCAGATTGGAAAGCGTTCTGCCGGGCAATTAGGGATGGGGATGGGAAGGCTGTAGAAGAGATTTTTAACCAATTCCTGGCGGAGTCCATCAGCATCAGGGATACTTTTGTAAAAAAAGAAATGAAAGAAAATTTTTATCATGGAATGCTGCTGGGTCTGTTGAAAGCAGAACGGAGTTGGATTGTAAAATCCAATGCGGAATCAGGAATTGGGTATACGGATATTAAAATTATAATTCCGGCATCCAGGACCGGATGCGTTATCGAAGTGAAATATGCGGAGAAAGGATCCTTTGACACAGCGTGTCAAAATGCAATGGAGCAGGTTGAACACGATGGATATGTGACTGTTCTTAAACAGGAAGGGATGGAACAAATTCATAAATATGGAATTGCCTGCTATAAAAAAAGCTGCAAGGTAATGTATTGTTCAGAATAGCTGGTAAGCGCCTCAAAAGATGGCGTAGTGCATTTCCCATCCATTCCTGCTATACTGATAGACATCATATAACGAAAGGAGTGAAACCCGAATGGGAAATGGAAAACAGGAACCAGCCATCGCATTCGCAGAGGTATCCCGTCCTGTGAGGTCATCCTGTCCACAGCATTCCTCTCCTGCATTTGACGGAAGATTCATGATCTACTGTCAGGGGATGAAGTTATTCATACCGGAAGACTTCCAGACAGATACACTGTTGAGTAAGCGCTTCAAAAGATGGCGTCTGGTAAAGCTCACAAAACTTTGCTATACTGAGATCATTATTTATTGAACTATTTGTTTTTTAATGTTTTATCCGGAACAGATGGGAAGGATGAGAACTGAGGTGAGAAAATAGAAGGTTTATGTTTGCATAGTTGTTGTAAATGACAGAAAAACGGACCCATCGGCTTTTGCCGATCGAGGTCTGGTTCCTGGCTATTTAGCAGCACTTTTTACCTTTCGCTCCAGCCGGCATTGCTCCGGAAGTGACTTGGACCAGGGCAGGTATCCATCCAGGATCTCCGGATGTTCTAAAAAGCCGCTGTTCGGGATCTCTGCCAGGAGATATTTCAGGTACTCAAACACATTCAGCTGATTGGCTCTGGCACTCTCTACCAGAGTATAGAGGATCGCGTTCGCCTTGGCCCCTTTCGGAGTATCCGCAAAGAGCCATGCCCGCCTTGCTGTGGCAAATGGCCGAATCGTTGCTTCACATAGATTGTTTGAGATCGGCAGGCGTCCATCTTCCAGAAAGGTTTCCAGATATTTTTTCTGGTTTTGGGCATAGACCAGGGCCTTCGTAAGCTTCTCATTTGTGGTGGCTAATGCCGCGGTTTTTTCAACCCACGACCAGAAGGCGTCCAGGATGGGGCGTGACGCCTCCTGACGCTTTTGCTTCTTTTCCTCATAGGAAAGGTCTTTGGTCTCCTGTTCTACCTTGAACAGGAGATTGATAAATTCCCGGCCTTCGGCTCCTTTGGATCCGGATAACTCTTTTCCACTGTTATCCAAAGGGATGCTCTCTATAAAATATCTGCGGACATGGGCCCAGCAAAGTGAGCGTATGATGTGCTCCACTTTCTCATATCCACTGTAAGCATCCGTTACCAGATACCCATGGAAGTTCTCCAGCAGTTCTTTCGCGGTATCCCCGCTCCGGGTTTGGGAATAGTAAAAGAACGCTGCCTGGATCTCCTCGCACGCGGCACTGCGTATGACCCAGATGAAGGATTCACTGCTGGCCTTCTTTCCTGCTTCTTTATTGCACTGGATCCTGGTCTCATCCATATGGAGCACGCCGCATGCTGCCAGCATTTCAAGGATCCGCCAGTAAAGAGGCTCCAGCCATTCCTGGCAGCACCGGATGACCCAGTTTGCCATGACATTCCTTGGCAAGACCAGCCCCAGCCGGTACCAGTCCCTTTCCTGCCGGGCGAAAGGGATCCCCATTATGAACTTTTGGTACATTACCTGGGCGATCAGGGATGGGGTGGACAGGGAATGGGGCAATGGCGGGATCGGGACTGCCGCTTTCTGGAAATGGCAATTGGGATTGTCTGCCCCATCCGTACCGCATACCGTGCATTTTGCTACCTGCTGTACAATCTGCCGCACTTTCAGTTTTGCAGGTTCAAACTCGACCTCTGTCCGGACGATCCGCTTTCCAATGACTTTGAGTTCCCCGCCGCATTTGCTGCAGGTCTCCCCTTCCGGGATCATATATTCTTCGATTTCTGTTTGCAGGCCGGCAAGCATTTCAGCCCGGACACCTGGTTTGCGTGGTGTCCGGGTATAAGGCTTAACCTTAATCTTTTTTTGCTCCACATGAAGCTGTTCCGCCAGCTTTTGCGCTTCTTCAAAAAGAAAAAGCTGCCCCTCGACCTGCTTCGTTGCTTCCGTAGAAGCCCCGAACATTTTTTTACGCGCATGGAGAAGCGCCTGGATCATATTTTCAATCTGGATACGCTGCTTTTCAAGCTGGGCATTCTGTTTTTCAATGACCGCGTCTTTTTCCGCGATCTCTTTCTGCTGTTTTTCAATAAGATGGCGTAATGCAGCCAGCTCCTCCTGCGGTGTCATTGGTGGTATGTTCCCTTCCTATTTTATCTAATTTAATTATAACATTTTTGAGGGAATTTTACCACCTCCAAGGCATAGAAAAAAACGCAAAAAGCGCCGAATTTTCAACGATTTTCGTAGATTTTACCGTCAACTTTACGAAGCCTAAAAACAAGAATTTTCCAGGGTTCTTTTTACCGGATGGTGTGCCTTTTCCTGTTCGATTTTTAAGCCTTGTAACAGCCATTCTACCTGTTGGGAGGAGATCTGCTTCACTTCGTTAGGAGTACGGGGCCACTGAAATTTCATTCCATCCAATAGTTTTTTTGTAGCAAGAAGGAAACCGTTTTTGTCATATCTCAGAACCTTGATAGAATCTCTTTTCTTATTACAGAATATAAAGACACAAGTTCCCTGGAAAGGGTCCAGTTTGAACTGCATGCTGACTATGGAGACCAGTCCTGAGATCTGTTTGCGGAAATCGGTGGCACCGCATGCCAGAAATATGTGGCTGGCATCTTCCGCCAAACGCCTCATCATAGTTGCTTCATCACCCGGAGTAACTTCAACAGTGTATCTGTCTGGAAGTCTTCCGGTATGAATAACTTCATCCCCTGACAGTAGATCATGAATCTTCCGTCAAATGCAGGAGAGGAATGCTGTGGACAGGATGACCTCACAGGACGGGATACCTCTGCGAATGCGATGGCTGGTTCCTGTTTTCCATTTCCCATTCGGATTTCACTCCTTTCGTTATATGATGTCTATCAGTATAGCAGGAATGGATGGGAAATGCACTACGCCATCTTTTGAGGCGCTTACGAATAGCTGTCAAATCTATTAAGCAGATGGATGAAAGGAAAATGCCCCGGCAACGAGTTTATCCTCGTTCCGGGGTCATTACGTAAACAGTTCCTAAATGGTATTCCTATCCTTGATCCTTAACAATATAAATTTGACGTTTCTTTGTTTCCAGATAAATCTTTGACAAATATAAACCAATAATCCCAAGGCATAATAAAATCAATCCTCCGAGCAACGTTATTATGCAAACAAGAGAGGGCCATCCTGCGACTGGATCTCCAAACAGCAATGCTCGAACAAATACAACTATCAATCCAATAAATGCCAGAAAAAATGTTACAATACCAATAAATGATATCACCGATAACGGAACCGTCGAATAGGCAAGTATTCCTTCTACAGAATACTTGAACAGCGTCCAAAGTGACCATTTTGTAGTTCCTGTGCTCCGTTCTATATTCTCATATTCCAGCCAGAGTGTGTTGAATCCCACCCATGAATACAGTCCTTTTGAAAAACGATTATACTCACGATCATTTATAACGGCATCTGCCATTTTCCGGGACATAAATCTATAATCTCTAGCCCCATCAATAATTGGCGTTGAAGAAAAATACCCAATCAATTTATAAAAGCATCTGGAAAAGAAGGAGCGAATCATTGACTCGCCCTTCCTGTCTTTCCTTCTTGTTGCCACGCAGTCGTACTCACTTTCGCTATCAATTAGTGCCCTGTACATTTCCGGAAGCAATGACCGTGGGTCCTGCAAGTCAACATCCATAGTGACCACATAATCTCCCTTTGAATATTCAAGGCCAGCGAGCATTGCCGCCTCCTTACCAAAGTTTCTTGAAAATGATATAAAATGCACTCGACTATCTTTTTCCTGTAATTTTTTGATAACTTTAATTGTTTTATCTGTACTTCCGTCATCTACAAATATAATCTCAATTTCATCAAGACTCTCTTGTACTTTCATTAACTCTTCGTAAAAAGACGGAATTGCGCTCTCTTCATTGAGGCAAGGCACAATCAAAGATATCATGATAATACATCTCTCCACTAATATACTATTCCACAAAGCAAAAAAACAGTTACCATATAATTCATATACCATTCATTTTTATTCTTTCCATAATATCCTTAAAGTCAAATATTAGACACTAAATAGCCTCTCCGCAAAATCCAGGAAGCAATAAGATCCTTGAAAATACGCTGTTTTTCTCTTACTCATGCAAAAATGATTAACAACTTACATTCAATATCTGTGCTTTTCCATGCAGTTTTAGCGAAACACTTTCAGCCGGAACAAATACGCAATCTCCTTTAAAGAAGTTCAGCATCCCCCTATTCAGTAAAATAGAGCCACACCCCTCCACGCAAAGCAATGCATGAAAGGAATTACTTCCTGTCCTGAACTCTACTAAATCCCTGCATATCTCTGTGTTCAACAAAAGTCTCTCTATCTGGAAGTACTTACAACGTGTCAACAATTCGCTTGCATATCCAGGTTTATATTTCAACACCCTCATTGGCTGACGAGGTGTTGCAGATGAATTGAGGTTTGCCACGTCCAAAGCACGGTTTATGTGAAGTTCTCTTTTTGTCCCGTTTTTATCAATTCTGTCATAGTCAAATAAGCGATATGTAATATTAGAAGATTCCTGTATCTCAGCGATAAGGCATCCCGCCCCAATAGCGTGAACAGTCCCCGGTTCTACCAAAAACACATCATTTTTCTTCACCTTTACAGTATTCAAATAGCGACCTATCACTCCTGTATTTATTGCATCGCAGACAGTTGCAGCATTAATGTCTCTACTAAAGCCATAAATAAGTGATGAATCTGGCTTTGCGTCAAGCACATACCACATCTCGGTCTTACCCAAGCTGTGCTCATGAATTGAAGCGTATTTATCATCAGGATGCACCTGAACCGATAAATCTTTTTTCGCATCAATCAGCTTTATCAATATTGGCAGATCAGCTCTTCCATCTACAAGACTTAAGGCGTGTGTTCCAAGATAATCCGGATGATTCTCTAACACAGTCCTTAAGCTTTCGCCTGTTGATGTCTTTGACTCTCCATCAGGATGCGTGCTGCATACCCATGCCTCAGCAAGAGAATCTGCATGTAATCCTAAATTAAAATCATCATTCAGCCTACTCCCGCCCCACAAGTACTCCTTTGCAGACGGCTTTAAGAGAAACGGAAGGTTCATACCACTCATATGCCTATAGCCGATACCGGCATCTCATATTTCTTCTTATCTGAAACGGTAATGCATTCTCCCAGCTGAACTTCAATAAGCCGCAATCCATCTTCTCCAGCTATTACTGTGTGCTTACATCCCGCCTGCATTGTCACCACGTCTCCTGGGTTAATTATTTGTTCCATCCCATCAACTACTGTTTTTCCGCTTCCTCTCACAACAGTCCAAACTTCATCTCGATGCTCATGGCTGTGATAATTCATTTTATGAGAGGGATTTAGCGTAACTAATACCGTCATGGAAGTTTCCTGCACATCGAGAACACAATATGAGCCCCAGCTTTTTTCAGCGAATTTAATCGGCTGCTTTATTTCATCTACATAGGGCTTTATATAAGAAGATTCATGCTTATCTGAAACTAATATCCCTTCTGCAGAGGCTGAGATAATCAGATCATGCACTCCTATCGCCAAGACCGGAATACCTAATTCGTTAAGAATATGTACATCATTACAGCTATTAGAAATTATGGCATCGCCAATTACAGGTTCCTCCATCGCCTCTGTGAGCGTATTCCACGTACCCAAGTCTTTCCATGTACCGGAATATTTTACGACACTTATACTCTCTTCCTGTTCTACAACTGCATAATCGAAGGATATCTCCTTTAAGGATCTGTAGCTACTGTAAAGGGTATCATAATCGCTGCTTCCCAAAAGTTCCCTACTCTTATCCAGCACATAAGAAAGCTTATATGCAAACACACCGCCATTCCAGAGTGCATGCCGAGCAATATATTCTTTTGCCATCTTTTCATCTGGCTTCTCAGTAAAGGAATACTGTATCTTCCCATCAAAAGATAAGGTCGGTATTATATACCCGTACTTCTCCGAAGGGTATGTAGGCTCTATTCCCATGAGTACCAGGTCAGAAACATCATTTTTCGCTGCATCATACAGCCTGCGAACACAGCGAAAATACCCCTCATCTACATAAGGGTCTACCGGGCAAACTACCACTGCTTCATCCTTATTCACACCTTTGACATCGTGTAAATAGCTAGTAGCCAACGCTATCGCCGCAAAAGTATCTCTTCTACAAGGTTCCACTGAAATCCCCGCACTCTCACCCAGTTGATTATGGATTGCTGAAACCTGCGATTTGGATGTTGCTATTGTAACAGTTGAACTTGGATCCACAGTTTTAATCTGTCTATATATCCGTTGTACCATAGACTCGAAGCCGTTTCCATCCTCTCTTTTAAATATTTTTATAAACTGTTTAGAACGTATGTCATTAGACAGCGGCCAGAGACGTTTTCCACTCCCACCAGACAAAAGGATGATATTCATGACAGTTCACCTCCTACCTTTCCGCCCTCATCGGATTATTTTGAAAGTCAGCATATGACCGCCTTATCCCCTCTTCCAGTTCTGTCTTATACTTCCACCCAAGTTCTGTCGCCTTACTCACATCTAAAAGCTTTCTTGGCGTGCCGTTAGGCTTACTTGTATCCCACAGTATCTCACCCTCATAACCGACAACCTTTGCCACAAGTTCTGTGAGAGATTTAATTGTCAGTTCTTTCCCTGTTCCCGCATTAATCGTTTCATCACCGCTGTAGTTGTTCATC
>NZ_JBQIKP010000060.1:0-26442 GCF_056796775.1 Schaedlerella sp. | reverse complement strand
TAGGGTTCACATACAACATTTATTTACAAGGAAAAATCCGATAACCCCAGTATTTATAAGGATTATCGGATTTTTTTAGTTCACAAGTGTCGAAAACGGGACTATACATCATTCCGGCGAAATTTGCAAGTTGAATTTCAATCCGTTTTATTGTATATTAAATTTAACAGACAAAGCTATTAGAAAAATGAATGGAGACGGTATATGGATTTGTATCAGGAATTATGCGGGATACTGGGAGAAGAGAATGTATTTACAAAAGAGCCGATGAGCAGGCATACCACGTTCCGGGCAGGCGGTCCGGCGGATTTCTTTGTGACGCCTGAGAAGGAAGGGCAGGTCCGTAAGACGCTGTCTCTCTTGAAGGAGGCGCAAGTTCCGCGCTATATTATGGGAAACGGCAGCAACCTTCTGGTAGGGGACCGGGGGTATCGGGGAGTGATCCTGCAGATCTGCAAAAAGATGAACCGGATCCGGATCCAGGATACCGTGATCCAGGCCCAGGCCGGAGCGCTTTTGTCAAAAGTTGCGGCAGAGGCCCAGGCAAAAGGGCTGACAGGGTTTGAATTTGCCTCCGGGATCCCGGGGTCGCTGGGGGGCGCGGTGATGATGAACGCCGGGGCTTACGGCGGGGAGATGAAGCAGGTGTTGATTCAGGCCCAGATTCTGAACGCGTCTGGAGAGATCGAGGATGTTCTGGCGGAAGAGATGGAACTGGGCTACCGGAGCAGTGTATTTTCCAGGAACGGCGGTGTGATCCTCAGCGCGTCCATCCAGTTGGAGCCTGGGGATCCGTCGGCGATCCAGAGCCGTATGGAGGAACTGAAATTTCTGCGTACCTCCAAGCAGCCTCTGGAATATCCCAGCGCCGGAAGCACGTTCAAACGGCCGGAGGGGTATTTCGCGGGGAAGCTCATTCAGGACGCGGGCCTGAGAGGATTCCAGGTGGGCGGGGCCCAGGTGTCGGAGAAGCACTGCGGGTTCGTGATCAATAAGGACCAGGCTTCGGCAATGGATATCCGCTCTCTGATGGAGCAGGTATCGGAAAAGGTCTATACGCGGTTCGGAGTCCGG
Organism: Schaedlerella sp.; assembly: GCF_056796775.1. Taxonomy (NCBI): domain Bacteria; kingdom Bacillati; phylum Bacillota; class Clostridia; order Lachnospirales; family Lachnospiraceae; genus Schaedlerella; species Schaedlerella sp. Next base: position 25,368 of record NZ_JBQIKP010000060.1, on the reverse strand, counting down.
CTGGAGCCGGAAGTGAAGCTGATCGGAGAATTTTAATCGGGCATTATGACGCTTTGCGGCTGCGGATGGCACAATACTCACTGCAGACTTCGTCGGCTGTGAGTACAGAAAGCAGGGGGAGAAATTCCCGAAACGGAAAGGATGGAGGATGGGGCGGATGAGATTTGTCATAGTAACGGGGATGTCGGGGGCCGGGAAGTCTACCGCGCTGAAGATGCTGGAGGACATGGGATATTTTTGTGTGGATAACCTGCCCATCCAGCTAATGCCGAAGTTTGCGGAGATGCTGATGCTGCCGGATGCGGAGATCAGCCAGGCGGCGCTCGGCGTGGACATTCGGAACGGCCAGGCACTGGACGGGATCGAAGAACAGCTCTCCCATATGGACGATCAGGGGATCCAGTATGAGATCTTGTTTTTAGACGCAAGGGACAACGTACTTGTCAAACGGTACAAGGAGACACGCAGGCAGCATCCCCTGGGCGGCATCGGCAGGGTGGACATTGGGATCGCGAAAGAGCGGGAACGGATCGCGTTCTTAAAAATGCGTGCCACGTATATACTGGATACAAGTAAGATGCTGACCAGGGAATTGAAGCAGGAGCTGGAAAAGATCTTTGTGGAAGGAAAGGAATTCAAAAACCTGTACATTTCCGTGATGTCCTTCGGCTTCAAATATGGAATCCCGCAGGACGCGGATCTGGTCTTTGACGTACGTTTCCTGCCCAATCCTTACTATATAGAAGGTCTGAAGGAAAAGACAGGGAATGACCGGGAGGTACAGGAGTATGTCCTGGACAATGAACGGGCGCAGATTTTTGTGGAGAAACTGGAGGAGCTTATGGATTTCCTGCTTCCGAATTATATTCTGGAGGGAAAGAACCAGCTTGTGATCGGGATCGGATGTACCGGAGGGAAGCATCGTTCCGTTACACTGGCAAATGTCCTGTACCGGCATATGGAAAAGAAAGAAAACTATGGTGTGCGGATCGAACACAGGGACATTGAAAAGGATGCCATCGTAAAAGCACACTGAAAGGCGGAAGCGGACATGTCATTTTCTGGGAACGTAAAGGAAGAACTTTCCAGGAGCCTGAGTCCGGCCAGACACTGCCAGATTGCGGAATTAGCGGCTTTGCTGAGTATTTGCGGTTCGATTTCCATAGACAGCGGGAACCGGTACCGTTTAAAAATCCACACGGAAAATCAGGCTGTTGCAAGAAAAGTCTTTACATTGATCGAAAAAACATTTAATATAGATGCTGATATCTCAATTCGGAAGAACATGACGAAGAAGAGCGTCGTCTATGCAGTGAGCGTCAGGCACCATGTCGACGCGCTGCGGATCCTTCAGGCGGCGAAGCTGATCGACGAGCCCGAGAGGGCGTTTGACGAGGTGCGCGTCGCGAATCCGATCGTGGTCCAGCAGACCTGCTGCAGGCGGGCATTTATCAGGGGAGCCTTTCTGGCTGCAGGTTCGATGAGCGATCCGGCGAAGTCCTACCATTTTGAAATCGTCTGCGGGGCGGAAGCGATGGCGGTACAGATTCAGAAGCTGATCTGCAGCTTTTCGATGGACGCCAAGATCGTGCCGAGAAAGAAGTCATACGTCGTGTATCTCAAGGAAGGGTCTCAGATTGTAGATATCCTGAATGTCATGGAAGCGCATGTCTCTTTGATGGAACTGGAGAATGTCCGGATTTTGAAGGAGATGCGCAATACGGTGAATCGTAAGGTAAACTGTGAAACTGCAAACATTAACAAAACCGTCTCCGCTGCGGTGAGGCAGATGGAGAATATTACATACTTGCGCGACACTATCGGTTTTGAAAAACTGCCGGAAGGACTGGAAGAGGTGGCGCTCGCCCGTCTGTCCCATCCGGACGCATCACTGAAAGAGCTGGGGGGAATCTTGTCTCCGCCAGTCGGGAAATCTGGAGTGAATCACAGACTTCGAAAGCTGGAGGAATTGGCAGAAAAAGTGAAACAAGAACAAGGAGGATCAGGACTATGATTGAAATGCCAGTTGTCGTAAGACAGGAAAAGGGGCTTGACGGAAGACCGATCGCATTATTGGTACAGGAAGCAAGCCAGTATGCAAGTAAGGTGTATATCAAGGTAGAAGACAAAAGCATCAATGCCAAGAGTATTATGGGGATGATGAGTCTGAGCCTTTCAGAAGGGGAGGAGGTTACGATCTTCACAGAGGGAGAAGATGAAGAAAAAGCAGCAGAGGGGATCAAGACATTCTTTATGACATCAAAATAATTTCATAGTGTTTTCCGGGCATAAAATTCTGTCTGTAAGTTCATATTTTTTGTAACAGGGCATGACAGAATCGGAGTTTTGCCTGTATGGGGAGATGTAAGAATTATGAAGAAAATGCTGTTTATTTATAATCCGAATGCAGGGACCGGTGTATTAAAACCGAAGCTTGCGGATGTGATCGATATTCTGGTAAAGGGCGGCTATGATGTTACCACATATCCGACCCAGTGCTATCACGACGCATTGGCGAAAACGGTCACTTATACGGAGAAGTATGACATCATTGTATGCAGCGGCGGGGATGGGACGCTGGATGAGGTGGTGACAGGGGTTTCCAAGCGGGGAGGACATGTGCCCATCGGATATATTCCGGCCGGTACGACCAATGACTTCGCGTACAGTCTGCACATTTCCAGCAATATTCTGGAGGCGGCGGATGTAGCGGTGAACGGAGTGCCGTATCCCTGCGATGTGGGAAAATTTAATGACGATTATTTTGTTTATATTGCGGCATTCGGCTTGTTTACGGATGTATCCTATGGGACGAAGCAAAGTATGAAAAACGTGCTGGGGCATCTGGCATATATCCTGGAAGGCTCTAAGCAGATCTTTAATATTCCGTCATACCATGTTCGGGTGGAGCATGACGGAGAGGTGATTGAGGACGATTTCATGTTCGGTATGGTGACGAACTCCCGGTCGGTAGGAGGATTTAAGGGGATCATCGGAAAGGATGTCATATTTGACGACGGACTGTTTGAGGTGACGCTGATCAAGACACCGAAGAACCCGATCGCCTTGAATGAGATCATTGCGTCGCTGGTGATCAAGCAGATCGATTCCAATCATGTATATTCCTTCCGTTCCGGCGAGATTCATTTTGAGTCGATTGAGGAGATCCCGTGGACGCTGGACGGTGAATTTGGCGGGGAGCACGATAGCGTGACAATTCTCAATAAGAAGCAGGGCCTTCTGATTATGGTCAAGGAAGATACCAAAGCGCATCTGGAGGAAAAGAAGGAAGAGCTGCTGGAGAAGATCAAAGAGGAAGAAGGACTGGAAATTTAATAAAAGGTATGAAAAACAGCGGGGCTTTGCGCGCCGCTGTTTTTTGCGCGGTTGCGCCGCAAACCTCAATGGCTTCACTTTCTCAGAAAAAAAGAACCATCCCGCTGCAAGCATGCGGGTTATTAGATTCTCGAAGGAAAAAATAAAAAAAGCTCCGTATAACCAACGAAGCTTTGGGTAATAATAATGACTCCAAGGGGAATCGAACCCCTGATTCCAGCGTGAGAGGCTAGCGTCTTAACCGCTTGACCATGGAGCCATGCTCTGAGCCATGCTCTGCTGCGGATGCTTCCGACTTTTATAACACTTCTGCATCACAAGCAAGATTGATTATAGCACATGATTTCCAATAGTGCAAGCATAAATTTGTTTTTTATGCAAATTGATTTTAGATTCTTTCTGGAATTGTTTGGTAGAAATGGTTTACATTCCTACATTCATTTGGTAGTATGGAACTATCAGAATTAAGGTGACTGTCCGGCCCGGGCATGGCATGGTAACAGTTACGGATTCAGCAATATAGAATGAGGAGGCTGACAACATGAGAATTATTAAGGCGACTGACTACAAGGACATGAGCAGGAAGGCGGCGAATATCATCTCCGCACAGATCATTATGAAGCCGGACAGCGTATTGGGGCTGGCTACAGGCTCTACACCGATCGGGCTGTATGAGCAGCTTGTGGAGTGGTACAACAAAGGAGATCTGGACTTTTCAAAGATTTCGACCGTGAACCTGGACGAGTATAAGGGACTGAACCGGGAAAATGATCAGAGCTATTATTATTTTATGCATGACCATCTGTTCAATCATGTGAACATCCGTCCGGAATGTACCAATGTGCCCAATGGTATGGAGCCAGATTCCGAGAAGGAATGCAAAAGATATGAAGCGCTGATCGACAGTCTGGGCGGTGCTGACCTGCAGCTTCTGGGACTGGGCCATAACGGCCATATCGGATTCAATGAGCCTGCGCCTGTATTTGAGAAGGCTACTCACTGCGTAGACCTGACCGAAAGCACGATCGAAGCCAACAAGCGCTTCTTTGCGTCTGCGGATGAGGTGCCGAAGCAGGCTTACACGATGGGAATCGGAACGATCATGAAGGCAAAGAAGATCCTGGTGGTTGTCAGCGGAGAGGACAAGGCGGAGATCGTTGCCAAGGCATTTTCAGGGGATGTGACACCGGAAGTACCGGCATCCATCCTGCAGATGCATCAGGATGTGACCGTGGTTGCGGACGAGGCGGCGCTTCGGGTGCTGTGCAAATAAGAGCCTGTTTCAAGCTGCCTGCGGCGGAGACGGACCTATCATGGCTTTGCGCCGCCGCGGCAGATAGATTATGGGAAAGTGATGAGGCATAGAAGATGGTAATAAAAAATGTATTGGTATATGGAGAAGACCAGGTTTTTACAGAAGGTGAAATCTATATAAAAGAAGGACAGTTCGCGGCCGAAGCGTCAGGAAACGATGAGACGGTGGACGGCGAAGGCTGCTTTGCCATTCCGGGGCTTATTGATATCCATTTTCACGGATGCGTGGGGGATGATTTCTGCGACGCGTCTGGGGAGGCTATCGGACGGATGGCAGAGTATGAGGCTTCCAGTGGTATCACGTCGATCTGCCCCGCTACGATGACGCTGGAAGAGAAGCAGCTTCATGAGATCATGAGTACGGCAGGAGATTACCGGAAGCAGGAAAAATCAGGCGCGGGAGAAGAAGGTAGAGCGAAGCTGGTGGGCATCAATATGGAAGGCCCGTTTATCAGTGCAAAAAAGAAAGGCGCACAGGCTGCGGACCATATCCGCCCCTGCAGTGTGCCGCTGTACCGGAAGCTGCAGGAAGAATCCGGCGGTCTCATCCGTCTGGTAGATATTGCGCCGGAGACAGAAGGCGCAATGGAATTTATTGACCAGGTAAAGGATGAGACGGTCATTTCGATTGCGCACACGACGGCGGATTATGATACCGCGTCGGAAGCATTGGCAAGGGGGGCCAGCCATGTGACCCATCTGTACAATGCCATGCCGCCTCTGAACCACCGGGACCCGGGAGTGATCGGTGCCGCGCGGGATGCAGAAAACTGCCATGTGGAGCTGATCTGCGACGGCATCCATATCCATCCTGCCGTGGTGCGCGCGACTTTCGAGATGTTCGGGGCAGAGCGGGTGATCCTGATCAGCGACAGTATGCGTGCTACCGGGCTGACCGATGGAGAGTATACACTGGGCGGGCAGGATGTGTATGTGAAGGGCGCGAAAGCAACCCTGGCCGACGGGACCATTGCCGGTTCCGCGACGAACCTGATGGGATGCCTGCGCAGGGCGGTCCTGGATATGGAGATCCCGCTGGAGACGGCGGTAGGCTGCGCAACGGCCAATCCGGCCCGGGAGATCGGGATTTATGACCGGTGCGGAAGCATTACGCCGGGAAAGGATGCGGACCTGGTCCTGCTGGATAAGGACCTTCAGGTGAAGGCTGTATATATAAATGGAAGAAAGCTTGTGAAATGATCAGGCTTTGCAGCAGTAAGGGACTGTCATGGAATGTGATTTCATGGCAGTTCCTTACTGTGCTGAAAGCAAATCAGATAGAACCGATAGTACCAGACAGCTTTGCCGGAGGTATTTGATGGGCAGACGGGGAAGTTCTGACAAAAGAAGAGGAGAGGTACGACAATGATAAAAGTAAAAGAATACAGAGGCCATATCCGGAATTGGGAAGCGCTGTGCGGGGAACTGGACATTGATCCTTCTCTGCCCCGCGGGGAGCGGGAGGAGGCGATTCTGGCAGGAGCATACAAAGCATGGGGATGCCGGATGGCAGACCACATGTACGGGATGTTTGCGTTTGCGCTGTGGGATGAGGAGGAAGAGACTCTGTTCTGTCTCCGGGACCAGTTCGGGACGAAGCCTTTCTATTACTATCAGACAGAGGACGGAAGGCTGCTCTATGGCACAACGATCCGAAGGATCATGGAACAGCCCGGATTTGTGAAGGAACTTAACGAGGATATGCTGCAGATCTACCTGACTCTGACCTACGGCGCAGGAGAGGATACGTTTTTTAAGGGTGTGAAAAAGCTGCTGCCCGGGCGGTATCTGATCTGGAAAGACGGAAAGGTTACGGTGGAGCGCTACTGGACGCCGAGCTTTCATCCGGATGAGAGCAAGTCACTGGAGGACTGGGCGGATGAAATCCACAGCACCATCGGGCAGATCATGCCGGAGGTGAAAGCAAAGGACGAGACGGCAGAATCTTTCCTGTCCGGCGGTGTGGACTCTTCCTATGTGCTGGCCATGTCCGATGCGAAGACGGCAGATACCTGCGGCTATGCGGAGGAACGCTTCGACGAGTCCAGGCTGGCGGCGGAGACGGGAAGGATTCTGGGCCGGGAGTGCTTCCGCAGCCTGATCACGCCGGATCAGTATTTCGGTATCGTGCCTTATGTCATGTACCATATGGAGCAGCCTTTGGGGGATGCCTCGGCCATCGTGTTTGCCATCGCCTGCCAGGATACAGCGAAGCACACGAAGCTGTGCTATTCCGGGGAAGGGGCGGATGAATTTTTCGGCGGCTACAATATGTACCGCAATGCGGAGCGCTACGGGGAGAATCTCAAGACCTTTTATGTGGGCAATACCAATATTATGAAGGAAGACGAGAAGAAGCGGATTCTGAAGCGGTATGATGAGACGAATCTGCCTATTAATCTGGTCAGGGATATCTATGAGGAGATTGAAGGGCTTGACCCGCTTTCTAAAATGTCAGATATCGATATCCAGATCTGGCTGGAAGGGGACATTTATCTCAATGTGGACAAGATGAGCACGGCGGCAGGTCTGGAGATCCGGATGCCGCTCACCGACATGCGGATCTTCGACATTGCGTCAAGGATGCCCTCCCGGTACAAGGTGAACGAAGAGCAGAACAAGGTGGCGTTCCGTACCGCGGCGGCAAAGGTGCTGCCGGAGGAGATCGCTTTCCGTAAGAAGCTGGGCTTCATTGTGCCGATCCGCATCTGGATGGCAGACGACCGGTATAATCAGGATGTGCGGAGACTTTTCCAGAGTGAGATTGCGGAGAAGTTCTTCCATGTGGAGGAGATCAACGGGATTTTTGAGGATTACATAGGGGGCAATTCGGACAACTGGAGAAAGGTTTGGACGATCTATACATTCCTTGTGTGGTATGAGGAATATTTTGTGAAGCGGTAAAATTTAAGATTGTCTTTTTTTTGATAATGGGATATAATGGTACAAGAGTTAAAAATATTCCCGCCGCATAAAAGCGGCGGGGTGGGAGAATTGGAGGAAAGTTATTATGTTAGTATCAGCAAAAGAAATGCTTCAAAAAGCAAAAGCAGGCCACTATGCGGTTGGACAGTTCAACATCAACAACCTGGAATGGACAAAGGCCATCCTTCTGACAGCAGAAGAGTGCAAGTCCCCGGTGATCCTTGGTGTGTCTGAGGGCGCAGGCAAGTACATGGCAGGATACAAGACAGTAGTCGGCATGGTGAACGGCATGCTGGAAGAGCTGAAGATCACGGTTCCGGTTGCTCTGCATCTGGATCACGGCAGCTACGACGGATGTATGAAGTGTATCGAAGCAGGCTTCTCATCCATTATGTTTGACGGTTCCCATTTCCCAATCGAAGAGAACGTAGAGAAGACAAAAGAACTGGTTGCTATCGTCAATGAAAAGGGAATGTCCCTGGAAGCCGAAGTCGGCGCGATCGGCGGAGAAGAAGACGGTGTAGTGGGCAAGGGCGAGTGCGCGGATCCGGAAGAGTGCAAGAGAATCGCTGACCTCGGAATCGACTTCCTGGCAGCAGGAATCGGCAATATCCACGGAAAATATCCGGCTAACTGGGAAGGCTTAAGCTTTGAGACTCTGGATGCAATCCAGAAGCTGACAGGGGACATGCCTCTGGTACTTCACGGCGGTACAGGAATCCCGGCTGACATGATCAAGAAGGCGATCTCTCTCGGCGTTGCAAAGATCAATGTAAATACAGAGTGCCAGCTTTCCTTTGCGGCAGCGACAAGAGAATATGTAGAAGCAGGAAAAGACCTGGAAGGCAAGGGATTTGATCCGCGTAAGCTTTTGAAGCCGGGCTTTGACGCAATCCAGGCGACCGTAAAAGAAAAGATGGAATTATTCGGTTCTGTTGGAAAAGCCTGAAAAAAAGTTTAAAAATTACTTGCCTTTTTGGAAGGATTGAGTTATACTGACAGACGTAGAAAAGAACGAGGACGTTCCAAGAATGCTTGGAGTGTCCTCTTTTACTTTCAGGAACTGCCGGGAAACGGCTTGTACATAAGGACAGAATTGATTCGTCCAGGGCGGGCGTTTTCCCGATCATTCTTCATTAGGGATCATGCAGAAAGGAAGGAATTATGAGCACAGAATTTTTCAACGTAGCAGATATTTTTGGGGAAAATGTATTTAACGATACGGTGATGCAGGCGCGTCTTCCGAAGAAAGTGTACAAAAACCTGAAAAAGACGATTGAAGAGGGAAAGGAACTGGATCTTGAGACAGCGGACGTCATTGCCCATGAGATGAAGGAATGGGCAATTGAAAAGGGCGCGACCCATTATACCCATTGGTTTCTGCCTCTGACCGGCGTGACGGCCGAGAAGCACGATTCATTTATCTCCGCTCCGCTTCCCAGCGGAAAGATCCTGATGAGCTTTTCCGGAAAAGAGCTGATCAAGGGAGAGCCAGACGCGTCTTCATTTCCGTCCGGGGGCTTGCGCGCTACATTTGAAGCAAGAGGCTATACGGCATGGGACTGCACTTCTCCCGCATTTGTGAGACAGGATGCGGCAGGCGGCACACTTTGTATTCCGACGGCATTCTGTTCCTATACAGGAGAGGCGCTGGATCAGAAGACTCCGCTTTTGCGCTCCATGGAAGCTATCAATGTGCAGGCGCTCAGGCTCCTTCGTCTGTTTGGAAATACCACCTCCAGAAAGGTCACTCCTTCCGTAGGTCCGGAGCAGGAATATTTCCTGGTTGACGCGGAGAAGTTCCAGCAGAGGAAGGATCTGATCTATACCGGGCGCACCCTGTTTGGGGCAATGCCGCCCAAGGGTCAGGAATTAGACGACCATTATTTCGGCACCATCCGCCAGAGGATCGCGGGATTCATGCGGGATGTGAATACTGAACTGTGGAAGGTGGGCGTATCGGCCAAGACCCAGCATAACGAGGTTGCGCCGGCACAGCACGAGCTGGCTCCTATTTATGCGGAAGCCAACATTGCGGTAGACCACAACCAGATCGTGATGCAGACACTGAAGCGGGTCGCGTGTCAGCACGGGATGAAGTGCCTGCTCCACGAGAAGCCCTTTGCGGGAGTTAACGGCTCCGGCAAGCACAACAACTGGTCCATCACAACGGACGATGGCATCAACATGCTGGACCCGGGCAGGACACCCCACGAGAATACACAGTTTTTGCTGGTACTGTCCTGTATTTTAAAGGCGGTCAACAAGCATGCGGATCTGCTTCGGGAGTCTGCGGCAGATCCGGGAAATGACCACAGGCTTGGTGCAAACGAGGCACCTCCGGCGATCATTTCCATTTTCCTCGGGGAGCAGCTCGAGGATGTGATGGAGCAGCTCATCAGCACCGGAGAAGCGACACACAGCTTAAAGGGCGGCAAGCTGCAGACCGGTGTGACCACGCTTCCGGATCTGTCCAAGGATGCGACAGACAGAAACAGAACTTCGCCGTTTGCGTTTACGGGAAATAAATTTGAGTTCCGTATGGTGGGTTCCCGGGATTCTATCGCAAATCCCAACATTGTGCTGAATACGATTGTTGCGGAAGCATTTGCGGATGCCTGTGAAGTCCTGGAAAGTGCAGATGATTTTGATATGGCAGTGCATGATCTGATCAAGAAATATATGATCGAGAACCAGCGGATTGTATTCAACGGAAACGGATATTCCGAGGAATGGGTCAAAGAAGCGGAGAGAAGAGGGCTTCCGAATATCAAATCCATGGTAGAGGCGATCCCCTCCATCACCACGGACAAAGCCGTGGAGCTGTTTGAGAGGTTCAACGTATTTACAAAGGCTGAGCTGGAATCCCGTGCGGAGATCCAGTATGAATCATACGCGAAAGCCATCAACATTGAGGCGCGTACCATGATCGATATGGCCAGCAAGCAGATTATTCCTGCGGTGATGGGCTATACGAAGACTCTGGCAGACACCATTCTGGCAGTCAAGGCGGCAGGCGCGGATGTGAGTGTACAGTCTGGGCTGCTGACAGAGGTTTCCGCGCTCCTGAAAGATACGAAGGATGCTCTGGAGGCACTGATCCGAGTGACAGAGGAAGCTGCGGCGAAGGAAGAAGGACCGGTACAGGCAAATTATTATCATACGGATGTATTTCCGGCAATGGAGGCGCTGCGGGCACCTGTAGACCAGCTGGAAATGATCGTGGATAAGGAAGTATGGCCGATGCCTTCTTATGGGGACCTGATTTTTGAAGTGTAGGGACGGTCTGTGATTCTGCTGAGAAAAAGTTTTACTGTCGGCAGATTGACGAAAATGATAAAACTGAAGGGACGTTTTTCGAAAAGAAGAACGTCCTTTTTCAGCAGAGCGTATCAGGAGGCCGCAGGATCCTCCAAAAAATAAACAGAAAAGAGCAGGAGGCACAGGATGCATAATTATACAAGAAAAGATATCATGGAGATGGTAGAGGATGAGGATGTGGGCTTTATCCGTCTGCAGTTTACTGATATATACGGGACCATGAAAAATATGGCGGTGACGGTAAGCCAGCTGAAAAAAGCCATGGATAACCAGTGCATGTTCGACGCTTCCCCCATACGCGACTTTCCAGGGGCGGGGGAGTCGGATCTGTATCTGTATCCGGATCTGAATACATTTGAAATTTTTCCATGGCGTCCCCAGCAGGGCAAGGTGGCGCGGCTGATCTGCGATATCCATTGTTCGGACGGCAGACCCTGCGAGAGCGATCCGCGGCAAGTCTTAAAAAAGGTGCTGGCAGAGGCGGAGAAGATGGGGTATACCATGAAGGCGGGGCCGGAATGTGAATTTTTCCTGTTCCATACGGATGAGGACGGACTTCCGACGACTCTGACCCACGAACAGGGAGGTTATTTTGACGTGGGTCCGCTGGATTTCGGGGAAAATGCCCGGCGGGATATGGTGCTGACCCTGGAAGAGATGGGGTTTGTCATCGAATCCTCTTATCATGAAACCGCGCCTGCCCAGCATGAGATTGATTTCCAGTTTGACGAGGCGCTTGTCACGGCGGACAATATCATGACCTTCCGGATGGTCGTCAAGACCATTGCGAAGCGGCACGGCCTTCACGCCACATTCATGCCCAAGCCGAAGACGGAAACCGCAGGCTCCGGGATGCATCTGAACCTGTCCCTGCACAAGGACGGGAAAAACAGTTTCCGGGACGACGAGGATCCCAATGGGATCAGCCGGGAGGCTTATTATTTCATGGGCGGGCTGATGAAGCATATGCAGGCAATTACCTGCATCACCAATCCTACGGTAAACTCCTATAAACGGCTGGTGCCGGGATTTGAGGCTCCGGTTTACCGGGGATGGTCCGCAAGCACCAGGAATCCTCTGCTGCGGATTCCGCTTGTGCGGGGAGAGCATGCCAGGATTGAGCTGAGAAGCCCAGATTCTTCGGCAAATCCGTATCTGGCATTTGCGGTATTGCTGGCTGCCGGTCTGGACGGGATTCGGAATCAGATCCTGCCGCCGGAGGGCATCGACAGGAACATCCAGGCAATGACGGATGAGGAGCGGGCAAGACTGCAGATCGAGAAGCTTCCTGCAAATCTGGGGGAAGCCGTGAGGGAACTGGAGCAGGATGCGTATATCCGAGAGGTGCTGGGGCAGAAGCTGGCATCGGATATCATAGCGGCCAGAAAGCAGGAATACCAGGATTACTGTATGCAGGTGACAGACTGGGAGATCGCGAATTATCTGTATAAGGTATGAGGGGGCGGACGGTTCGCGGCAGGACGGCTGAAGCAGTCAGGCTTGCGGAGTCTGCATCGAAGATCAGAAAATTCGTGTCTGCGATTGGGGAACAGGCTGGGGGTGAGCAGAGATGGTTCATATGATCATTGTATTTCCCAAAAAGGAAGTGGGAGTAAATATCCGGAATATCCTGAACCGCAATGGCTTGGATGCGGCCGGGGTGTGTACAACGGGCGCCCAGGCGCTGCAGTGCGCGGATACGATGGATGAAGGGATCGTGATCTGCGGATACCGGATGAAGGATATGATGTACTCGGAGCTTCGGGAATGCCTGCCGGACACCTTTGAAATGCTTCTGATTTCTTCAACGGAGAAGTGGAGCGACGGACTGGAACCAGGCGTTCTGGGTCTGCCCATGCCCCTCAAGGTCTATGATCTGCTCAACAGTGTGGAAATGCTGCGGCAGGGGATCCAGCGCAGGAGAAAGAAGCGGCGGGAGGCGGCGAAGAACCGGAGTGCAGAGCAGAAGGCCGTGATTGCAGAGGCGAAAGCCCTTCTGATGGAGCGAAACCACATGTCCGAGGAAGAGGCTCACCGGTATTTGCAGAAAAGCAGTATGGACAGCGGGACAAATATGCTGGAAACTGCGCAGATGGTGTTGACGATTATGCGAGATACGGTGTAAAGTATTTGTAAATGATTCAGAACGGCAGCAGTATGAAAAAACAGATTGTGCAAGTTTGCTTACGGAAGGATGGTTTTTCATACTGATATGGGGCGGAACGCCCAACAGCCTCAGACAGAAGCTGCGTAAGCAGCGAATGGCCTGCGCGGCTTCTGTCTGAGACCTGCCGTTCGTCTGTCAGGGAAAGCGAATTTCCAGACAGCAGAGTTATGACATCACAGCAGAAATGAGGAAACAAAGAAATGAGATTTACAAAGATGCAGGGCTTGGGAAATGACTATGTCTATGTCAATTGTTTTGAGGAAAAGGTAGCGCGCCCTTCGGAGACAGCGGTGCGGGTCAGCGACCGGCACTTTGGGATCGGGGCTGACGGCTTGATCCTGATTAAGCCCTCCGAGAAGGCGGATTTTGAGATGGAGATGTACAATGCGGACGGCTCCCGCGGGGAGATGTGCGGCAATGGGATCCGCTGTGTGGCAAAATATGTCTATGACTACGGTCTGACGGATCAGACCCATATTTCCATAGAGACTCTTGGAGGAATCAAGTATCTGGATCTGATCGTGGAAGAGGGCAGGGTCAGGCTGGTGAAGGTGGATATGGGCAGCCCGGTACTGGAGGCGGAACAGATTCCGATCATCGGCCTGGGAAACCGGGTTTTGGATGAACCGATCCGGGTGGATGATATGGAGTACCGCATAACAGGAGTATCCATGGGCAATCCCCATGGGGTAGTCTTTCTGAAGGATGTGAAAAATCTGGAGATTGAGAAGATCGGGCCGCTGTTTGAGCACCACGAATGCTTTCCGAACCGGGTCAATACGGAATTTGCTCATGTGCTGGACAGACAAACGGCAGAGATGCGCGTTTGGGAGCGGGGATCCGGAGAAACCCTGGCCTGCGGCACCGGAGCCTGTGCGGTGGCGGTGGCCTGTGTGCTGAATGGCTACACCGAAGAGGAAGTGACGGTGAAGCTGCTGGGCGGGGAACTGCAGATCCGGTGGGACCGGGAAAAAGACAGGGTTTATATGACCGGGCCGGCAGAGGTGGTATTTGACGGCGAGTGGCCTGAGGTGTGAGTACGGATTTCATTTTGACACGTAAAAGGAGATAAGAAATATGTTTAAAATCAATGAGAATTATCTGAAACTGCCTGGAAGCTATCTGTTTTCCACGATTGGAAAAAAGGTGGCCGCCTACACGGAGGCGAATCCGGACAAATCCATCATCCGTCTGGGAATCGGTGATGTGACCCAGCCGCTGGCGCCGGCGATCATTGATTCCCTGCACAGCGCGGTGGACGAGATGGCGCATGCGGAGACATTTCACGGATATGCCCCGGATTTGGGGTACGAATTTTTACGCAGTGCCATGGCGAAGCAGGACTACCAGGCACGGGGCTGTGATATCTCTGCCGACGAGGTATTTATTTCCGATGGGGCGAAGTGCGATTCCGGAAATATCCAGGAGATTTTCAGTATAGACAACAAAATCGCGGTCTGCGACCCGGTGTATCCGGTCTATGTGGACACCAATGTGATGGCGGGCAGGACCGGTACCTACGATCCGACAGCGGGGACATGGAGTGACGTGATCTACATGCCCTGTACGGCGGAGACGGATTTTGCGCCGGAGCTGCCGAAGGAGACACCTGATATCATTTACCTGTGTTTTCCCAATAACCCGACCGGCTCCACGATCACAAAGGCACAGCTTCAAGAGTGGGTGGATTATGCGAACAAGTCGGGGACGGTGCTCATCTACGATGCTGCCTATGAGGCATACATTTCCGAGAGGGATGTGCCCCACACGATCTATGAATGCGAAGGGGCGAGAACCTGCGCCATTGAGCTGCGCAGCTTCTCGAAGAACGCCGGGTTTACCGGGGTGCGTCTGGGAGCGGCCATTATACCCAAAGAATTAAAGTGTGGGGATGTGACACTTCATTCTCTGTGGGCAAGGCGTCACGGCACAAAATACAACGGCGCCCCCTATATCGTACAGAAGGCAGGGGAGGCCGTGTATTCCGAAGCAGGTAAGGCACAGCTTGCAAAGCAGGTAGCCTATTATATGAATAATGCAAAGGTCATCTACGAGGGATTGAAAAGTGCGGGCTACAGCGTGTCCGGCGGGATCAATGCACCCTATATCTGGCTGAAAACGCCGGGAAAGATGACTTCATGGGAATTTTTTGACTATCTGCTGGAACAGACAGGGGTCGTAGGGACTCCGGGTTCCGGATTCGGTCCCAGTGGAGAAGGGTACTTCCGCTTAACGGCATTCGGCAGCTATGAAAATACGGTGGCGGCGATCGAGCGGATCAAGCAGGCAGGGTGAATATGAAGGGAGTTAAACAATGATAATCATAGCCTGTGTGGATGAAAGAAACGGAATGATGTTCAACCGTCGGCGGCAGAGCCGGGATTCTGCGGTATGTGGGGATATCCTTCGGGAATGCGGTGGAAAGAAGCTGTATATGAGCGCATATTCCGGTAAGCTATTCGGGGATGTACAGGAGAATGATATCAGAATATCAGAGGACTTTTTGAAGGAAGCAGGGGAAGAAGACATCTGTTTTGTAGAGGATATCCCAATTTCCGGTTTTGAAGATAAGATCCGGACGGTGATCCTGTATCAATGGAATCGAAGATATCCGGCTGACCAGTATTTTCCTCTGGAGCTGACCGACGGATTCTGGGAGCTTCAGAGAACGGAGGAATTGAAAGGGACGTCCCATGAGAAGATTACGAAGGAGGTCTACGAGAGGGCAAGATGAAAAGCGAACGTAAGCGAATCGGCTGGAGACTGCTGCCGTTACTGCTGTGCTGCCTGTTGTTAACGGCATGCGCGGAGCTGGGTGCGTTAAGCGGCAGCGACGGCGGGCATTCCAGGGAAACTGAAATCATTGCGCTGTCGGAGCTTCCGGAGTATTCCGGCGAACCCTACGTAGAGATTAACGGCAATGAACCCGATTTTTCGAAGGAGGAATGGACAGAAGAATCCTTCGAAAAATACGCTGAGCTGGACCGACAGGGAAGATGCGGCACGGCTTATGCCAGTGTGGGGACAGATCTGATGCCGACGGAAAAGCGGGGGAGTATCGGCCAGGTGAAGCCCACCGGATGGCAGACTGTGAAATATGACATCGTGGATGGAAAATATCTGTATAACCGATGCCATCTGATCGGCTACCAGCTTTCCGGTGAAAATGCAAATGAGAAGAACCTGATCACGGGGACTCGTTATATGAATGTAGAAGGGATGCTTCCCTTTGAAAATATGGTAGCCGATTATGTCAGGGAAACCGGCAATCATGTCCTGTACAGGGTGACTCCGGTTTTCGAGGAGGATAACCTGCTGGCGGACGGCGTGCGGATGGAGGCGTTTTCGGTAGAAGATGAGGGGGACGGGATTTCCTTTCATGTATTTGTGTATAATGTCCAGCCGGGGATCGAGATTGATTATGCAACCGGGGAAAGTTCTCTGGGCAGCTCAGAAGCTTACGGCACAGAGACACAGGAGGGCGAGATCCGGGGAAATTCCAGGTCGAAGATCTTTCACTGCCCGGGGCAGGCGGCTTACGAGGAGATGGCAGATTCGAAGTATCTTGTGATCTTTGAGACGGAAAAGGAAGCGGAGGATGCAGGGTATCGGAAGGCAAAGCGGTAAGGAAACCAGGCCGGATTTTTTGGGGGGAGTGTCAGAATTTCTGCGTAAGTTTTTTCGTAAAATCCTATAAATCAGGCATTTTGTGGATACTTACAAGAAAATTCTGCCACTTCCTTTTCTCTGTCAGTCTGAGCGCATATGCGGCAGTTCATTCACGATGACGACTGATGAGGAAAAATTGTGGCAAGTATGGGGGCAGGCAGATTCACTATCTGCTCTTCGTACTGTACACCCTGGATGGACAAAAGACCATGACACAGAAAAAAATCTGCAATTCTGCAGGTCTGACAAAACCGACGGTAAATAATGTGATCCGTTCCGTTCCCTGAAAAAAAGAAGGGCATGTGCCCCTCTCGCCCGGTCGGCCAGATCCCAATCAAATAAAAAAATCATCTGTCTCCAGATGATCTCTTAACTGCTATAAAAGCTTCTAAAATCATAACTTTTCGAATCGGAGTGACAGGATTCGAACCTGCGGCCTCTACGTCCCGAACGTAGCGCTCTACCAAGCTGAGCCACACTCCGATAAAATAGGGAATCTGCTAATTCAGATTCCCGACTACGGAAAAGGGACTTGAACCCCTACTAACAGAGTCAGAGTCTGCTGTGCTGCCAATTACACCATTCCGCATTGTATCTTGTCCGCTCTTACCGGACGCAACAACGTTATTATAGCAGACTTCAAAAAAAAATCAAGTGTTTTTTTGAAAAAAATTCAAAAAAATGACAAAAAAATTCGGCTGGCCATAAAATTCCCAAAATCTGTATGCGAAAAAAGGAATTAAATGCGTCATGCCGCCAAAAGTGTGTTATACTATATATAGCGGGGATTTGGGGATAAGACAGACTTATCCATTTGTTGGTCAAAATTCAATAAGGAGGTTTCATGAGAAAAAAAATGCCCCTTAGATTGCTGTTCGTCTTTCTTTCAGTGGCATTGATTCCTGTGTTATTTTTTTCGGCGGCAATGCAACTCTACACAGTCAAGATAGAGAAGAAAGATATGGAGAAACGTGTAGAAGGCAATCTGAACACTTCCAATCAAGGGCTGGAGATGGTGTTTGAGAAGTATACAACGATTTTATATGACCTGTGTACGGACAAAGAGATTTTGAACATAGTAGAACGTATCGAGGCAGCAGGGGATGAGGAGGATGAAAATACCCGCATGCTGCAGTACAGGCTGGAAGCAATCTGCAGCCGGTACGAGGGACTTGAAGGCATTATGATTTCGTTAACTGATGGTGGGACTGTTTTTTATGATAGTCTCAGTTCATCGTCTGTCAGCAGCCCGTGGATCGAGAGGCAGGAGATCCCGGAAGTAAAAAAGGGCAATGTATACCGGGGAATTTCAGAACCGGTGATAGACAATGAAAAAAGGGTTTATATGTTCCAGATCACAGGACATCTGGAGCGGTCCGGACTCAAAGGAGAGAGCCGGGCGACCGCGGCTGTTTATATCAATGAAGAACAGATCTGCAAAGTCCTGAATGGAAGCGGATACCGGCAGGGATATCTGCTGGACGGCGAGAGGATCCTGAGCTCCGCGTCCAAAGCAGACATCGGGCGCAACTGCAGAGAGCTTATGAATCTGGAGGAAAACCACTATGCCTGCATTTTGAACAATATCAGCGGATTTACGATCTGTAATATCCAGCCGGTCAAAGCTTATAAGGATCTGCTCCAAATTCAGTATCTGATGCTGGGAATCATCGTTTTGGTCTCTGCATTTGTGGTGTCCATCATGGCCTATCTGATCAAAAAGCCATATCAGAAGGTGGTCAATGACTATGTGGATGCAATGAACAGAGTCGGAAAAGGAGATTTTACGATTCAGACTACGGAAAAGACGCGGATTATACCGGATATGGGAAGGATTGAAAAGGAATTTAATAGGATGGTTCTTCATATCCGGAAACAGGTGGAATTAGGAGAGCGGGCATCCGAGGAACAGAAGCGGGCCCAGGCAAATACGCTGGAAGCTCAGATCGCGCCGCATTTTCTGTATAATGCGCTGGATATGATTAATTGGAAAGCGATAGAGAATGAGCAGTATGAGATCAGTGAGATGCTTGGGATGCTGGGAGACATTCTGCGGTATTCGGTGAAAAATATCGATGATATGACGACACTGCGAACGGAATTTCAATGGCTAGAGCATTATGTCTGGCTGGGTAATGTAGAACTGAGCAGAAAAACCAAACTGAAGCTGCAGGTTCCGGAAGAACTGATGGAACTGCAGATTCATAAACTCCTTCTGCAGCCATTCATAGAAAATGCTCTGAAGTATGCGTTTTTAAATAGAGGAGGCGATGATATACTGATGGTAGGAGTCGGTCTGGCAGGCAGTCAGATCCATATCACCATCGAAGACAACGGAAGAGGAATTGATGAAGGGCTTTTGAGAAAATTGAACGATGAGACGGCAGACATGGGCGAACATGTGGGAATTTCCAATGTAAGGAAGCGCCTGAAATTATACTATGGAGAAGACGCTGTAGTATATTTCGAAAGCCTGTTGGACTGCTACACGAGGATACATCTATTTATTCCAGTGAGGACGGAAATGCAGAGTAATGGCTAGGATTATTTTATGGATAAATAAGCGGACGGGCGAGAGTCTGCTTTTGCGCGCATGGCGAAGGAGGGGAAAGCATGCGAATTGTAATAGTTGAGGATGAAGCTGCGATTCGGGAGGGAATGGTAAAGCTTCTCCATCAGATTAACCCGCAGTATGAAGTGGTAGGAAAGGCGAACGACGGCCAGAGCGGATATGAATTGATCCGCAGTGTGCGTCCGGATCTGATCATTGTTGACATCCGGATGCCGGACATGAATGGATTGGCCATGATCCGAAAACTTCAGGAAGAGCAGATCCGGTGTAAAGTCCTGGTGATCTCAGCGTATTCGGAGTTTGAGTATGCGAGAGAGGCTATAGAGCTGGGGATCATCAATTATCTGCTGAAGCCCTTGAAGATCGCGGAGCTTAAGAGGGCTTTGGAGAAGGTGGATGAGGAGATACGGCGGGATCAGCATAAGGAATACGGTTTTTCGCTGGAGAATATTTTCATGGGGTGTATCAACGGCCAGCTCAAGCCGGATGCATATTTTCATGAGCAGACACGTGGAAAATATGGATTTACGGTACAGGAACCGGCTGAACTGCTCATGGTCTGGCTGGGAAAAGGCTACGAGCAGCAAAAGGATCTGGCGAAGGAGCTTTTGGAGCATGTGGCGGACCATACGGTAAAATTTGCTGCCAATATCCGGGAGCTAAAGGGCTGGGATATGCTGCTGATGATCCTGTACCGACAGCATGCGGGCGAGTCGCAGTATACCTATTTTAGCAAATCGGTTGTACCGATGCTGTGCGATAATCTGAAAAAGCCGCTGGTATGTGTATGGAGAAGAATGGATCACCTTCTAGATGCGTCCAGGGTGATCCCAGAGATGAAAAAAGAACTGGAGTGGAATCTGTGTTTCCCGGACAGGGCACTGATCTGTAAGCGGGTGATCCAGAAGCAGCAGATCGTGCCGATCAAGTATCCGCTGGAACTGGAGGATCGCGCAAAGAAGGCTCTGCGTGAAAAAAACTGGGAGGATCTTGTAAGCTGCTATGAGCGGCTGTATGACCATCTGGTGCACGAGAATCATCTGCCTTCCCAGATTAAGGAAAGTCTGATCCGCTTTAACTGGAGCCTGGTGACTTCACAGAAGGATAAGAAAGAAGAGTCTGAACTGGGGATCCAGAAGATCCTGCAGAGAATCGCGTCGGCGGATACCTGGAATCAGATCGAGACGGATATGAGTGAGTTTATGACGTTTCTGGACTATTCTGAACCGAAGACGGAAGAACCCTCTGTCAGCGAATTGATCCAGAGGGCGAAGGTGCTGATCCGAAAGTATTATAATCAGGGGATCACGCTGGAGGAGACGGCAAGAAAACTGTTTGTTTCGGAAGAGTATTTGAGCGCTCAGTTTAAAAAGGAAACCGGAAGTACATTTACCGAAACGGTACGGAAATACCGCATTGAAAAGGTGAAGGAGCTGTTGGTGGAGACCCATCTGAAGATGAATCAGATCTCGGAGCTGGCAGGGTATTCGGATCCGAAATATATGAGTAGGGTATTCAAGGAAGAGGTGGGGATGCTCCCTACGGAGTATAGAAAGGAGATTCAATAAAACATTAAAATTTTCCGCTTTTTTGGGAAATTTCCCCCTAACAGGGAGGAAAAAGTATGCTATTATGATTATGCTGAATAGAGATAGAATATTTGGATACACTGTTAAGAGACTAATGAAGGTAATGAAGGAGATTAAAGCAATGAATTGTTTTAACGTGACGTTCAGAAATCCTGAAGAGATCTTGAGCTTTTTAAACACTGTTGAGAAATATGATATCACAATGGACATGAAACGAGGCCGGCTTATCGTGGATGCGAAGTCGCTCCTCGGGCTCATGAATCTGGGGCTGAATAACGTTGCCGAACTGCGTGTGTACGGTGATGTAAGTCAGCTAAGGCAGGAGATTTCCAGGTATATAGCAGCATAAAATTTAGTCAACCCCTCCCCCCTCATAGTACTATTTTTTACGGATAACTCGCATCCGTTTTGTTGCTGCTATCGGAGGATCATGGAATCCTCCTTGGGATTGTTTCCGTTGCCAGGCACGATGGTGACTTTTCCAAAATATATATCTGGGTCTTGATTTGAAGGGCTTCCCGGCGTATAATATGCGCCGGGAAGTCTTTTTCTATAAGAAGTTTTTTGGATCTTCCTATAGAAAAAATCGGGAGCACCGCGTCTGGCGCAGGTTTGAGTTTTGCAAATGAGATAGTTTTTATAGAAGGAAATGAGGAAAATTGAGATGAGGCAGACAAAAGAAAGAAGATTATATTTGTTTGATGACAAGGCGCTGGCAGTCCTGATCGTACCGCTGATCATTGAGCAGTTTCTGGCGGTGCTCGTGGGCATGGCAGATTCGGTCATGATCGCCACAGTGGGAGAAGCCGCAGTTTCCGGCGTCTCGCTGGTGGATAACATCATGGTGCTGTTCATCAATGCGTTTTCTGCCCTGGCTGCCGGAGGAGCGGTGATCTGCGGGCAGTATCTGGGGCAGAGGGATGAAAGGCTGGCGTGCCGCGCGTCCACGCAGATCGTCTGGTTCGTAACATTGGTATCTCTTGTCCTGATGGTGATCATTTACTGCGGCAAATGGTTTATTCTGCATGTCGTATTCGGCTCTATTGACGCGGATGTCATGGGGCATGCTAATATTTACCTTCTGATCGTTGCCGCGTCGATCCCGTTTCTGGCATTGTATAATGCGGGGGCGGCTATTTTCCGGGCGATGGGAGATTCCAAAGCGCCGATGAAGGTCTCGATCCTGATGAACCTGATCAATGTGTCCGGCAATGCGCTTTTGATCTACGGGCTTCACTGCGGTACAGAGGGCGTTGCTATCCCTACGCTGATCTCCCGTATGACGGCAGCTGTGGTGATCATTGCAATGCTTGTGAATCAGAAGCTGCGTTTACATATCGACCGGGATTTTCACTTTCGGCCAGATGGCCGGATGATCCGGCGAATCCTGAGTATTGGAGTGCCGAATGGTCTGGAAAACAGCATGTTCCAGCTGGGCAAGATCCTTGTATTGAGCCTGGTATCCTCCTTCGGCACCTATGCGATCGCGGCAAATGCGGTCTGCAATGTGATCGCGATGTTTGAGATTCTGCCCGGTGTGGCGGTCAACCTTGCGATTACGACCGTCATTGCCCGCTGCGTGGGGGCGGATATGTACGACCAGGCGAAGTATTATACGAAAAAGCTGATCCTGATCACCTATGTCGGGATGTGGATCATGAATCTCATTATCGTGCTGCTGCTTCCGATCATTCTGCGGGTCTACAACCTGTCGGATGTGACTTCGGAGATTACCCGGCAGATTATGTATCTACATACCATAAGCAGTATGCTGGTTTGGCCTATTGCTTTCAGCCTCCCGTCTACTCTGCGGGCGGCGGGAGACGCCCAGGTGACTATGTACATTTCCATGATCTCTATGTGGGTATTTCGGATCGTGTTCAGCTATATCCTGGGAAAATACCTCGGAATGGGTGTGTTTGGCGTGTGGATGGCCATGATCATTGATTGGTGCTTCCGAGCGGTATGTATGACGATCCGCTATAGGGGCGGAAGATGGATGCTGAAAAAAGCAGTGTAAAATGTATAATATATTTTAAGCATCCAACCGTACAGCTGGAACTTTTTTATGAAAGCTGACGGGGATGACTTGGCAGATGCAATCAGGAACAATAAGGAGGAAACAGATGAAAAAAGAATTGGTGATCGTTCTGGATTTTGGCGGACAGTATAATCAGCTTGTGGCGAGACGTGTGCGTGAGTGTAATGTATACTGTGAGATTTATTCCTATAAGACAGATCTTGGGACCATTAAGAGCATGAATCCGAAGGGGATCATCCTGACCGGCGGTCCCAGCAGCTGTTATGAGGAGGATGCGGCCACTTGTCCGAAGGAATTATTCGAACTGGGGATTCCGGTGCTGGGACTTTGCTATGGCGCTCAGCTGATGATGCTGGAGTTAGGAGGCAGGGTCGAGCGTGCGGCTGTCCGGGAATATGGAAAGACGGAGGTTCTGATCGACAAGGCGGAATCCAAAGTGTTCCGGGGCGTGGAGGAAAAGACGGTCTGCTGGATGAGTCATTTTGACTATATTTCCCGGCCAGCCCCCGGATTTGAGGTGACGGCTCATACTGCGGACTGTCCTACAGCAGCGGCTGAGGACGAAGCCCGCCGATTATATGCCATCCAATTTCATCCGGAGGTGCTGCATACAAAGGAGGGCACGAAGATGATCAATAACTTCGTGAAAAAGGTATGCGGCTGTGCGGGAGACTGGCGGATGGATGCATTTGTGGAGAACTCTATCCGGGAGATCCGGGCAAAGGTGGGAAGCGGAAGGGTGCTCTGCGCCCTGTCAGGAGGCGTAGACTCTTCTGTGGCGGCCGTGATGCTGTCCAAGGCGATCGGAAACCAGCTGACCTGCGTGTTTGTGGATCATGGGCTACTGCGCAAGAATGAAGGCGACGAGGTGGAAGCAGTATTTGGCCCGGAGGGTTCATATGATCTGAATTTTATCCGTGTCAATGCGCAGGATCGGTTTTATGACAGACTGGCAGGCGTGGAAGAGCCGGAGGAAAAACGGAAGATCATCGGGGAAGAATTTATCCGGGTTTTTGAAGAAGAAGCAAAGAGGATCGGTGCGGTTGATTTTCTTGTGCAGGGAACCATTTATCCTGATGTGGTAGAAAGCGGTCTGGGCGGTGAGTCTGCGGTCATCAAGTCTCACCACAATGTGGGCGGCCTGCCGGATTATGTGGACTTTAAAGAGATCATTGAGCCGCTGCGGGATCTGTTCAAGGATGAGGTCCGCAAGGCCGGACTGGAGATGGGGATTCCGGAAAGGCTTGTGTTCCGGCAGCCGTTTCCGGGGCCAGGGATTGGAATCCGGATCATTGGTGAGATTACGGCTGAGAAGGTGAAGATCGTGCAGGACGCAGATGCCATCTACCGTGAAGAGATGGACGCGGCCGGGATGAAGGCGACGGTAGGACAGTATTTTGCCGCACTGACGAACATGAGGAGTGTGGGTGTGATGGGGGATGAGAGAACCTATGATTATGCGGTTGCGCTTCGGGCGGTGAATACAATCGATTTTATGACCGCAGAAGCGGCGGAGGTGCCGTATGTGGTGCTGAATAAGGTGATGAGCAGGATTATCAATGAGGTCAGAGGGGTGAATCGGGTGATGTATGATCTGACTAGTAAGCCGCCTGGGACGATAGAGTTCGAGTAACGGATAAAATCCCGGAAATGCTGATAAAATGGGCGTTTCCGGGATTGTTTTATGCTGTTTGGCTCTAAAATGGCTCTAATTATTTGAGGAATACTGGATTTCGGGCGGGTATCATGATACCTGTTTTTTTAATACAAGGGAATTTTGCCCTCATAATTGTCGGCTCTTTCCAACAGAGGACCGGTTGCACCCATTGTAAAAGCTATATCACTGCTTCGGATAGACAGTAGTTCCATTCCAATTTTCAGATTGAGGAAGTCCAATATTTGCTGATTAAGTTGAATTACACCATTCTCTGAAATATTTACCCAACAGATGACCGCCCTTTGTATTTGACAAATTCGCCCTCTGCGGTCTGATAATTCTGTAAAGCCGGATTATCAGTAAGAATGTGTCCTAATTTTGACGGTTCTAACAATCCTTTTCTTGTCACACAAAAGCCGCCAGTGACCTTGCTTCCAGTAAAAAGATAGACTTTTTTCTCTGCTGTGGCGTTGTACTCTGTAAGAGCCTGTGTTGGGAGATGGATTGTCAAGTCATCTCGTATCAGCGATTTTCCGAAAATAAATTTACCGCCTTTATTCATCTGTGGCATATATCATCAACTCCTTTTCCTAAAAGTGGAAGTCCACTATACCACAAGAAAATTCAAATGTCACTAAGGCTCTCTAAAGTGCGGCAAGTTATTTTTCGGCATAGTGAGAATGATTAGTTGTCGGGATATATTTTTTAGAGAGAGCCTGTTGCCTCTAATTGTTTTCGGAAGCGTTATTCTCCGAGTAGTAATGGAACGCTTTTACG
>NZ_JBQIKP010000059.1:0-26809 GCF_056796775.1 Schaedlerella sp. | reverse complement strand
GAGATATGTTGTTTGTGGAAAAGCTTGGTATAAAACTTCGAGGATAGTCGGATTTTAGTAACGATTGATTCGAGTCTTTATTATCCGGGTTTTAGGATATATAACATCTAATCCAGCTGCGGGCTGGACAACAACGATACTATTTTTGTCAGCAGCATTCTTTGGAGTATTCGGAATACTAACTATTATTACCAAATACCTACAGCTCTTGGTCAGGCTTGTATTCAGGCGAAAACAGTATAGTTATGAGAGTATAGAGAAACTGACGAAATAGAGAGGGGAGATAACATGATAGCGTTGGTGGGATATACTGGCTTTGTTGGAAGCAATATCTATGCAGCTGCAGGCGGAAAGATAGGGGCTGTATATAATTCAAAAAATATAAGGGAAGCATATGGGACGAATCCGGATCTCCTCATCTATGCTGGGCTGCGGGCCGAAAAATATCTGGCTGACCATAACCGGGAAAAGGACATGGGGCTTATTATTCAGGCTGAGGAAAATATCAAAAATATAAATCCTAAAAAGCTTATCCTAATTTCTACGGTAGATGTTTTTAAAGTTCCAAAGGATGTCGATGAGAATTCCAGGATTGATACGAACGGTCTTCATGCGTATGGCTATAATAGATATCTGTTGGAGGCATGGACAAGGGAAATGTATCCGGATGCGTTGATTATCAGGCTGCCAGGATTGTTTGGCCAAAATATGAAGAAGAATTTTATTTATGATTACATTAATGTGATTCCTTTTATGTTGAAAGAAGAAAAATTTAAGCAGCTTGCAGGAAAAGATCCTGGGATCAAGGAGTTCTATTTTCTTCAGGATAATGGCTTTTATAAAGTAAACGTTTCTGATGAAGAGAAAGCGGGATTAAAGAATAGGTTTCAGAGACTGGGGTTTTCAGCGTTGAACTTCACTGACAGCAGAAGTGTCTACCAATTTTATAATCTTGCCCATCTGTGGGATGACATCCATATTGCGCTTAGGGCAGGGATTACATTATGGCACCCGGCAACCGAACCAGTCTCAGCGGGAGAATTGTATGAGTTTCTTGCGGGTAAGCCGTTTATCAATGAGCTAAAAGGAACTCCGGTAGATTATGGTTATAGGACCATCTATAATTATATCTTTGGTGGAAGCGGCGGGTATGTGAGTGATAAAGGTACAGTGATGAGTGAAATAAAGAACATAGTAGATTAGGTGGGGATATAATGAAAAAAATAAAATCCAAACAAGGTGTATTTTTCATCATCTCTGTAGTCTTGCTTTTGATGATAATTGCGATTGGTCCGATGGATGTATTCACACATGGGTATTATTATGACGAAATTAACATAGAAGAGGCGGCAGAAGATCTAGATGTACCGATCGAATTGTCACAAGGGGATTACGAGATGCATTTTTCTCCTGCGAAGAAGCATTTCGCAGGGGTGGAGATTTTGATGAGAAATCAGCCGGATGAAAACTGCGGGACACTTGTGATGACGATTAAAGAAAGGAATGGAAAGGTTCTTGACATAATCAATGTTGATCTGAGTAAAGTAAAGGATAATATATGGTATAAAACGTATGTTTCAGCAAAACTTAAACCAGGCCAGGTCTATAGCCTGACCTTTTCTCTAAGGGGTTGTGAGGCAACCCCGTCTTTGGTCACCATAGACAGGGATTATTTAAGGGAAGAAACGCTGGATGGAAATGTTGCTTTAGCATATGCCTATAAAGAGTCGACTTTTGATTTCCAGACAAAGAGCCTGATATTTCTATTTGCTATTTCATTATGGCTGTGGGTAGCGTGTAAGATACTGATTAAGGATAATTTTGGTAAAAAGCTGATAAGCAAGTTCTCTCTTTTTATGTTTATGACAGGTGTTTTGACATGGAATTATATGTACAATTCTATGGATAATGCTAACAGCGGTTTTGATAACTTTGAGGAATTCAGTGAAACTTTTGTGACAAGCGTCATATTAGCAGAAGAGAACGATGTCTGGTTTACGGAAGCTGGACATATCGGGTTTGGATTGGGGCGTTATCATGACAAGTTTGGCGGTTATTATTCTTACGTGCGAACGCCTGTTTCGGATGATGATTGGAATAAAGGCTACTCTAAAACGGAGTCAGCATTTATTATCAACTCTAATGAGTATACAAACGAAGTGATTCAGGATATAGATCTTGTGAGATTTTCAAATGGTAATACGTTTCGTGTCATAGAAATTATTAATGACTGGAAAAATATTGTGATCCGCCTAGAAGCGGACAGAATTTTGAACTCTGAAAAATATGGTGGAGTAGAGGATATAGTATTTATAAACTCAAAAAAGGAAGAATATAAGCCTGCTATACTTACTGCATATACGAGCCAGTATGGATTACAAGGAAAGATATTCAGACGTCTGGCAAGATATATTGCGGATGATATAGAAATTGAGACATTGCATCTTTTATGTGCGTTAGCTACAGCCACGGTTTTTTCTGTAATCGTGCTATTGATGGTAGCAAAATATAACCCTCTGCTAGCGTGTATATCATTCATTACTTTCCTTCTGGCTCCATGTGTGGTAAACTTTGCTCGTAATCTTTACTGGGTGGAATTCACTTGGTTTATACCGATGGCGGTAGGAGTGTTCTGTACATATAAGATTAATGACAGAAAATGCAGAATATTCAGCTACATTGCTGCTTTTTTAGCAATTACCATGAAATGTCTTTGCGGCTATGAGTACATATCATCAATTATGATGGGGCTTATATCCTTCATGCTGGTTGATTTTATCGCAGCTATTACAAAGCGGGACAAAGAAAAAGCTAAACTGCTCTTTAGAACGATAGTTATTATAGGCTTTGTAGCTCTGCTTGGATTTATGGCAGCAATCTGTATTCATGCTCCATTAAGGGCAGAGGGAAATATTTTGGGAGGTATAAAGAATATATTTGAACAAGATGTCCTTAAAAGAACGAGAGGAGGGGACTTGAATGATTTTTCACCAGTACTCTGGGAATCGTTCAATACCTCCGTATGGAAGGTTTTCTGTAAGTACTTTAAGTTTCCGACAGAGGTGGTAACAGGGGTAGCTGGAAATTTGTTCCCGCTTTTATGTTGTTCTCCATTGGTAATATTTGCTTATGAGTATCATAAGAAAAAACTAAATATTGATATGGTTGCTATGTATATAGTATTTTTTTTAACATCTGTTTCATGGTTCTGCTTGGCAAAGTCGCATTCTTATATACATTATTCACAAAACTATGTGATGTGGTATATGGGATTTGTCCAAACATGTTTCTATATTATAGTTAATAAAATTGCTGAGGTTTGTAGGAAGTCGAAGGAGGATGATAAGTAATGAAATTGTCCGTATCAAATATAGGTTGGCCTGCAGAGAAAGATGAGACAGTATATGCGTTAATGAAAGACTACGGATATTGTGGGTTAGAGATAGCGCCGACAAGAATATTTCCGAAAACGCCATATGACAGGCTGAAAAAAGCTGGTGTATGGGCAGAGGAGCTGAAAAGGGAGTATGGGCTTGCTATATCGTCCATGCAGTCAATATGGTTCGGCAGACAGGAGCGCCTATTTGGTTCCAGGAAAGAGAGGGCAACGCTTGTAGAATATACAAAGAAGGCAATTGAATTTGCGGCAGCTATCGGATGTGATAATCTTGTATTTGGTTGTCCGGGAAATCGTGCGATTCCGGATGATGCAGACCCTGCGATTGGTGTAAGTTTTTTTAAAGAAGTGAGTGATTATGCTATAAAAAACGATACTGTGATTGGAATCGAGGCGAATCCTCCGATTTATAATACGAACTATATCAATGACACATTGGCGGCGATTCAATTGATAGAACAAGTAGATTCCAGGGGATTTCGTCTTAATCTGGATGTAGGGACTATGATTAAAAATAGGGAACCAGTAGATATTTTAACAGGAAAGGTTCGTTATATTAACCATGTACATATCAGCGAGCCAGGGCTCAGGCCGATACGAAAAAGAACTTTTCATGAAGAACTCAAAGAACAGTTGCTTGCTGAAGGATATCGGGGATATGTATCAATTGAGTTGGGGAAAACAGGTGGTTTAGATGATTTGAACAGCGCCATTAAATATGTGAAGGAAACATTTGGATGAAGCATAGAAAAAGTTAACTTTGCAGTATTACTGTATCTATGGTTTATCTCGATAGAAGCGTTTGCTTAAATCTAAGGGAAGCTCGTTGCGAAAGTATTAATACAGTATTTGAAGGAAATGTTACTGGTACAGAATATTGAAGATAATGGCGGGAATGGAAATGAAAAGTCGAAAAGATAAATAAAGATGATATTAAGACGAGAGGGGATAATTTTCAGGTATGATTTATGAAAGACAGACTGGCGTACCCAGATTTGAGTGTACTGTATATGAAGAAAAAAGCAGGGAGTATGTAGTTCTGATTCCTATCATCAATGAAGGAGAGCGCATTATCAGAGAATTAGAACGTGCTTGTAGGAATAGAGTTACAGATTATGTAGATATCGTAATTTGTGATGGCGGATCTACAGATGGATGTACGGAAGAAAAGAGGCTTCGTAGGCTTAAGGTAAATACGCTCCTTGTGAAACAGGATATGGGCGGGCAGGGAGCGCAGTTGCGTATGGGTATTTGGTGGGCGCTGCAGAGGGAATATAAAGGAATTATTACTATTGATGGGAATAACAAGGACAGTATTGAAGATATCCCGCAGTTTATTGAGAAGCTGGAAGCTGGATATGATCTGGTTCAAGGCTCCAGATTTGTGAAAGGCGGTAGGGCGGTGAATACGCCGTTTATCCGTACCATATCCGTAAAATTTATTCATGCGCCAATTATTTCACTTACAGCTCATCAGAGGTTTACAGATACAACAAATGCTTACAGAGCATATTCCGTCAATTATCTGCTGGACGAAAGGGTGCAGCCTCTGCGAGATATTTTTATGACATATGAACTTTTGGCGTATTTGTCCGTAAGGGCAACACAGATTGGAATGAAAGCCTGTGAGGTTCCAGTTACAAGAGCATATCCGAAGAATAACAAAATACCTACCAAGATAAGCGGTTTTAAAGGAAATTGTGAACTTATGAAGATTTTATTTAGGAATGCCAAGGGGGGATATAATCCCGAATAGAATTCATTAAGAGATTAACTTCTTCGGGTGATCGTAATTAATAGCAGAAATACATTATTATATCTGCCATTTTTAATGAGGAGGGTATTGAGCATAACTCTTTTTCGATTATAAATACTTCTTTACGATATCACATATAGACTGTGTATCTTTTGTTTTCATATATTTACATTTTTATTGGAAATTGAGAGAAAATAATACTTTTGATATTGAAATATCAAACAATCTGACAAATCTAAAAAATTTCTTATTTACAAATCCCAAAAAGTGTTGTATATTTAAGAACGACAATACAAAGTTTAAAACGGCAGTGTGTTAAAGTGCCCAAAGCACTGCTTTCCGCTACGCTATTGGACTATAGCGAAACTAACAGTGCTCCGCTTTCGTATCTGCTACCTAACATCACAATATTAAAAGAAAGGATATCTGATTATGAAAACAGAATCAGCAGGCCGTCAGGCCGGGCTGTACCATCCTCAGTTTGAGCATGACAACTGCGGAATCGGTGCGGTGGTGAACATCAAGGGCATCAAGAGCCATGACACCGTGGCAAACGCCCTGAAGATCGTAGAAAATCTTGAACATAGAGCTGGCAAGGACGCCGAGGGTAAGACAGGAGACGGAGTTGGAATCTTGTTACAGATTTCACACCGGTTTTTCTCCAAGGTCTGTACACCCCTCGGTTTTTCTTTGCCCGGAGAACGGGATTACGGAGTGGGGATGTTCTTCTTTCCCCAGGACGAACTGAAACGGAACCAGGCGAAAAAGATCTTCGAAGTCATCGTGGCAAAAGAGGGCCTGCGGTTTCTCGGCTGGCGTGAGGTCCCCATTCATCCGGAGGTGCTCGGAAAAAAAGCGGTGGAATGCATGCCCTGCATCATGCAGGCTTTTATCGAGCGTCCCCGCAAGGCAGAGCAGGGGCTGCCCTTTGACCGCCGGCTGTATGTGGCCCGCCGGATCTTTGAGCAGAGCAGCGACAACACCTATGTAGTCTCCCTTTCCAGCCGGACCATTGTCTACAAGGGCATGTTCCTGGTGGGACAGCTGCGGCTCTTCTTCGAGGACCTGCAGGATCAGGACTACGAATCCGCCATTGCCATGGTGCATTCCCGGTTCAGCACCAACACCAATCCCAGCTGGGAGCGGGCCCATCCAAACCGGTTCATGGTGCACAACGGGGAGATCAATACCATCCTGGGAAACGCGGACAAGATGCGGGCAAGAGAAGAGACCATGTCTTCCGAATATTTAAAAGGAGAGCTGCACAAGGTCCTTCCGGCCATCAACACCTCCGGCTCCGATTCGGCCATGCTGGACAATGCGCTGGAATTTATGGTGATGAGCGGCATGGAGCTGCCCTTGGCTGTGATGATCTCCATTCCGGAGCCCTGGGAGAACAACCGCAGCATGAGCCAGGATAAGAAAGACTTCTACCATTATTATGCTACGATGATGGAGCCATGGGACGGCCCGGCCTCCATCCTCTTTTCCGATGGCGACTGCATGGGGGCGGTTCTGGATCGAAACGGCCTGCGTCCGTCCCGGTACTATATCACGGACGATGACCAGCTGATCCTTTCCTCCGAGGTGGGCGTGCTGGACATCGACCCCACCAAGATCGTAGTCAAGGAGCGGATCCATCCGGGTAAAATGCTGCTGGTGGATACCATTGCCGGCAAGGTCATCGACGATGAGGAATTAAAGGCCCGCTATGCAAATGAAGAACCCTATGGAGAGTGGCTGGACAGCAACCTGATCCATTTAAAAGATTTAAAGATTCCGAACCAGCAGGTGCCCGTTTTTTCCAGAGAGGAATGCACCCGCCTGCAGAAGGCCTTCGGTTATACCTACGAGGATGTCAAGACCTCCATATTAAATATGGCGAAAACCGGGGCGGAAGGGATTTCAGCCATGGGAATCGACATGCCCCTGGCTGTGCTATCCCAGAAAAATCAGCCCTTGTTCGGATATTTCAAACAGCGCTTCGCCCAGGTGACCAATCCTCCCATTGACGCCATCCGGGAAGAGGTGGTGACCTCCACGACCATTTACGTGGGAAGGGACGGCAATCTCCTGGAAAAGAAGGAAGAAAACTGCAAGATGCTGGAGGTGAGCAATCCTATCCTGACCAATACGGATCTGCTGAAGATCAAAAACATGAAGGTGGACGGCTTCCAGGTGGCGGAGATCCCGATCACCTATTATAAGAATGCCAGCCTGGAAAAATCCATGGAATACCTGTTCATTGAAGTGGATCGTGTCATCCGGGAGGGGGCCAACATCCTGATTCTGTCTGACCGGGAGGTGGATGAGTACCATGTGGCGATCCCGTCATTGCTTGCCATCTCCGGCCTGCAGCAGCATCTGGTACGGACCAAGAAGAGAACCTCGGTTGCCATGATCCTGGAATCCGGGGAGCCCAGGGAGGTGCATCATTTCGCAACCCTTTTGGGGTATGGCGCCTGCGCCATCAACCCCTACCTGGCCCATGAGTCCATCCGCCAGCTGATTGATTCCCGGCTTTTGCACAAGGACTATTACGCGGCGGTCAACGACTACAACGATGCGGCCCTCCACGGGATCATCAAGATCGCGTCCAAGATGGGGATCTCCACGATCCAGTCCTACCAGGGGGCGAAGATCTTTGAGGCCATCGGCCTGAAAACCGAATTTATAGACCAGTATTTTACCGATACGGTGAGCCGTGTGGGCGGCATCGGCATCAAGGAGATTGCAGGAGATTACATTGCCTTCCATTCCCAGGCGTTTGACCCCCTGGGGCTGGAGGTGGATATGACCCTGGACAGCGTGGGAAAACACAAGTCCAAGAGCGGCGGCGAGGAGCACCTGTACAATCCACAGACCATCCACATGCTGCAGCAGTCCACGAAACGGGGCAGCTACGACATGTTCAAACAGTATACCCGGATGGTGGACGAGGAGGGGGAGAAGATCAACCTCCGGGGCCAGCTGGATTTTGTATGGCCCGAGAAATGCATTCCCATTGAGGAGGTGGAGCCTGTAGATTCCATCGTGACCCGGTTCAAGACCGGCGCCATGTCCTACGGATCCATTTCCCAGGAGGCCCATGAGACGCTGGCCATCGCCATGAACCAGATCCATGGAAAATCCAACAGCGGCGAGGGCGGCGAGGACATGGAGCGGCTGGATACTAACCGGTGCTCCGCTATTAAGCAGGTGGCCTCTGGCCGGTTCGGCGTGACCTCCCGGTATCTGGTCAGCGCAAGGGAGATCCAGATTAAGATGGCCCAGGGCGCAAAGCCCGGAGAAGGCGGCCATCTGCCCGGCGGAAAGGTATATCCGTGGATCGCGAAGACCCGCCATTCCACGCCGGGGGTGAGCCTGATCTCCCCGCCGCCCCACCACGACATTTATTCCATTGAGGATCTGGCCCAACTGATCTATGACTGTAAAAATGCAAACAAAGACGCCAGGATTTCCGTCAAGCTGGTGTCCGAGGCCGGGGTCGGCACGGTGGCGGCGGGCGTGGCAAAGGCCGGGGCAGGCGTGATCCTGATCTCCGGATATGACGGAGGCACCGGGGCGGCGCCCAGAAGTTCCATCCAGAATGCCGGACTTCCCTGGGAACTGGGGCTTGCGGAAACCCACCAGACCCTGATCCAGAACGGCCTGAGAGAACGGGTGCGGATCGAGACCGACGGAAAGCTGATGAGCGGCCGGGACGTTGCGATTGCGGCCATCTTAGGCGCCGAGGAATTTGGATTTGCCACGGCTCCGCTGGTGACCATGGGCTGCGTCATGATGCGGGTATGCAACCTGGACACCTGCCCGGTGGGCGTGGCAACCCAGAATCCAGAGCTTCGGAAGCGTTTTGCCGGAAAACCCGAATACGTGGTGAATTTCATGAAATTTATCGCCCAGGAGCTGCGGGAGTACATGGCAAAATTGGGCGTGCGCACCGTGGATGAGCTGGTGGGAAGGACCGACCTTCTGAAAGTAAAGGACGTGCCGGTTTCCGACCGCGCGGCCACGCTGGATCTGAAAAACGTCCTGTACAACCCCTACGCCGGGAAAAAGAAGGGCATGATCTTCAACCCCAAGAAGGTCTTTGACTTTGAGCTGGAAAAGACCTTGGATGAGCGGGTGCTGGTGAAGAACCTCCTCCCGGCCCTGGAAAAGAAGCAGAAGAAGAGCATGGAGCTGGATGTGACCAACATCAACCGGACCTTCGGCACCATCTTCGGCTCGGAGATCACCCGGAGATACCCGGAAGGGCTGCCCGAGGATACCTATGTGATCAAATGCAGGGGCGCGGGCGGCCAGAGCTTCGGCGCGTTTATTCCCCAGGGATTGACGCTGGAGCTGACCGGGGACAGCAACGACTATTTTGGAAAAGGACTTTCCGGCGGCAAGCTGATCGTATGCCCGCCCCAGGGGATCCAGTTTAAACCAAATGAAAATATCATCATCGGAAATGTGGCCTTCTACGGAGCCACCAGCGGAAAGGCATTTATCAACGGTGTGGCGGGAGAGCGGTTCTGCGTCCGCAATTCCGGCGCCATGGCCGTGGTGGAAGGCGTGGGAGACCACGGCTGCGAGTACATGACCGGAGGCCGGGTAGTGATCTTAGGCACCACGGGAAAGAACTTCGCGGCCGGTATGAGCGGCGGCATCGCCTATGTGCTGGATCTGGACAGTGACCTGTACAAGAAGGTCAACAAGTCCATGGTCAAGATCGAGCGGGTGTCAGATAAATACGACGTCCAGGAGCTGAAAAGCATGATCAAGGAGCATGTGGCGTATACCAACTCCGAGATCGGAAAAGAGATCCTGGATCATTTTAAGGATTATCTGCCGAAGTTCAAGAAGATCATCCCCGAGGATTACGAGAAGATGATGTCCGCCATCCTGCAGATGGAGGAAAAGGGCTTAAGCGCGGAGCAGGCGAAGATCGAAGCGTTCAACCAGATCAAGAATGGAAGATAGGAGGCGGAAACAGTGGGAAAACCAACAGGATTTATGGATTATAAAAGACAGGACAAAATAGCAGAAGCGCCGGAGAGCAGGATCCGGCATTTTCAGGAATTCCACACGCCTCTGTCGAAGGAAGAGCAGGAGTTACAGGGCGCCCGGTGTATGGCCTGCGGCGTGCCCTTCTGCCAGTCCGGCCAGATGCTAAACGGCATGGCAAGCGGGTGTCCATTGCACAACCTGGTGCCCGAATGGAATGACCTGATCTACAACGGAAACTGGGAGGAGGCTTATTACCGGCTGGCGAAAACCAACAATTTTCCGGAATTTACCTCCCGGGTGTGCCCCGCATTGTGTGAAAATGCCTGTACCTGCGGGCTTCATGAGGATCCAGTGTCCACCAAGGCCAATGAGTACGGCATCATTGAAAATGCATACGAAAAGGGATACGCCGCGGCCCGCCCGCCCAAGGCGCGGACCGGGAAGAAGGTGGCGGTCATCGGTTCCGGCCCTTCCGGGCTGGCCGCGGCGGACCAGTTAAACCGCCGGGGACATCTGGTGACAGTCTACGAGCGGGAGGACAAGGCCGGAGGGCTGCTCCGGTACGGTATTCCCAACATGAAGCTGGAGAAGCAGATCATCGACCGGAAGATTTCTATATTAGAAAAGGAAGGCGTAGTATTCCGGACCGGCTGCAACGTGGGGAAGGACGTGAAGGCGGCGTCCATCCTCAAGGAATATGACCGGGTGGTGCTCGCCTGCGGGGCCTCCCATCCCAGGGATATCAAGGTACCCGGCAGGGACGCGGCAGGGATCCATTTCGCGGTGGATTTCTTGAAGTCTACCACGAAAGCGCTGTGGGCCAATGAGATGAAATTAAAAGACGGCCAGTATATTTCCGCGAAAGGAAAGAAGGTTATGGTGATTGGAGGCGGGGACACGGGCAATGACTGTGTGGGCACGGCCATCCGCCACGGCGCGAAGTCGGTGCTGCAGTTAGAGATGATGCCCAAGGCGCCGGATCAGCGGGCCGAGAACAATCCCTGGCCGGAGTGGCCGAAGGTGTGCAAGACGGATTACGGGCAGCAGGAGGCCATTGCCTTGTTCGGCCGCGATCCCCGGGTGTACACCACCACGGTGAAGGAATTTGTCAAGGATAAGAAAGGGAACGTCTGCAAGGCGGTGCTGGTGAAGCTGGAATCGAAGAAGGACGAAAAGACCGGGCGCATGATGATGGCGGAGATCGCCGGGAGCGAGTATACGGTGGAAGCGGATCTGGTGCTCATCGCGGCAGGCTTTCTGGGCAGCGAAAATTATGTGGCAAAGGCCTTCGGCGTAGAATTGAACGAACGGACCAACGTGAAGACCGCGCCGGGAGCGTATCAGACTAATGTGAAAAATGTGTTTGCCGCCGGGGATATGCACCGGGGACAGTCTCTTGTCGTGTGGGCCATAAGGGAAGGGAGAGAGGCCGCCCGGGAGGTGGATCTGAGTTTGATGGGGTATACGAATCTGTCGGTGCAGTAAGATGAGGTTTGTCTTTCCATTTTGATCATTTTATGCTATAATAGGTATTGCGCCAGAGCGCCGCGCAGGTCACCAATTTCCTTACGGAAATTGGTGACAAATTATATTTTATTCAGAACCAATGATCCTTTTACAGTGATAGCAAAATCAGAAATGATTCTGTTTGCAGATGAAGAGAATGATCAGGAGAATGATTCAT
This sequence comes from Schaedlerella sp., assembly GCF_056796775.1. NCBI lineage: Bacteria > Bacillati > Bacillota > Clostridia > Lachnospirales > Lachnospiraceae > Schaedlerella > Schaedlerella sp. Next base: position 14,977 of record NZ_JBQIKP010000059.1, on the reverse strand, counting down.
AAAGGGGATTCGATATGCCGCAGATCATGCAAAACTTAATGGAGCGATATATATCAGAAATTAAAAAGATTTATGGCTTACATTTACGGGAGATTATTTTATATGGTTCCTATGCCAGAGGCGACTTTAAAAAGGACTCTGATGTGGATATCATGATCCTGCTGAATATTTCTGAACTGGAATTAAAAGCATACAGCCAACAGCTCTCCTATATGACTTATGATTTCAATTTAGACAATGAGGTTGATATTAAGCCAATCGCAAAAAGTGAAGCACATTTCAGGAAGTGGAGCGAAAATTATCCTTTTTATGCAAATATTCAAAGAGAAGGAGTGATCTTGTATGGAGCAGCCTAAAGAAGATATAGGGACAAAAAAGGATTTATGCTTGTACCGGATTCAGACTGCAAAGGAGAGTTTAAAATCCGCGAAAATATTATTGGCTGCTGAAGAATATAAAGGGTCTAATAATCGTGCTTATTATGCTATTTTTCATGCGATCAATGCCGTTCATGCATTAAACGGAAAATCTTTTAAGCGCCATAAAGACGCAATTGGAAACTTTAATAAAGATTATGTAAAAACTGAAATTTTTCCCAGAGAGATAGGAAGAAAAATAGGTGAAGCAGAAGAAATACGTCATGCCAGCGATTACGATGATTTTTATATTGCCATTCGTGAAGAGACAGAGAGACAGGTCATGGTAGCGGAAGAATTTCTTCGTTTGGTTGAAAGGTATTGTGTGTCTGAGATGGAAAAATAAAGAAGCAGAGAAGCTACAATTAAAGAAAAGGAACATCTGTCAAAAAATCCGGATATAGAATTCTGTATTCGGATTTTTTGATAGATCGGAAATGATATTGACGAAATGTCTGGAATATATTATCTTAATAGAGGACTGCCCGGGGAAACAGGTGAAAATCCTGTACGAGCCCGTCGCCGTAAGGTATAAAGTATATACTCACTGCTATGCATACCTGAATGGGATCTGTCCGGCCGGATTGCGCGGGAAATCTGCGTTCCTGCCTGAAACAGCCCAAACGCCACAATTCAGGGAAAAGCCATTGGAATCTATGATTGGAATATCAACCGGAAGAGACCTTCCGACAGTCGAATCACAGATCTGAGAAGGCCTGCAAGCATCCATGCCGAGTCGGAATATCCGGACAGGACAGATCCTCCCGCAACATCCAGCTGCGGGCGCCGGCTGACGGAGGAAATACAAATCGAAGGAGAATAGAAGTTATGCGAAAGAAATGCATGAAAAAACAATGGTCATTCTTCCTTTGCATCGTGCTGATTGTGGCTATGGCACTGTCTGCATCGGGTTGTAATGGCAGCAGCGAAAACGGAGGAGACAAGGCATCGGCCGGGCAGGAGCAGACGGATGCGCAGAGTGATTCTCAGGCAGAAGCCGGAACGGATACGCAGAGCGATTCCCAGACAGACACAGAGTCAGACGCGCAGAGCGATTCCCAGACAGACACAGAGTCGGATGCGCAGACCGATTCCCAGACCGAAAACGAAGGCAGTGTGCTGGGAGAGGGCGATACCAAATTTGACTTCACCGTGGTGGACCAGGATGGGGAGGAAACCCTGTTTGAGATCCATACAGACAAAGAAACGGTCGGAGAAGCGCTGCAGGATGTGGGACTGATCGAAGGAGAGGAAGGGGAGTACGGCCTTTTCGTAAAGACAGTGAACGGCATCACTGCGGATTATGATAAAGACGGCGTTTACTGGGCATTCTACGTCAATGACGAGTATGCCGCGGAGGGTGTGGATTCCACGAAGATCACGGAAGGAGACACCTACGCCTTCAAGGTGGAATAAGCGTGAAGCCGACAACAAGGGAGATTACGATATTTGCGATGCTGGGCGCGGTCATGTACGCGTCCAAGCTCCTGATGGAGGTGGCGCCCAATATCCACCTGCTGGGCGTATTCACCATTGCATTTACAGTGGTCTACCGGAAAAAAGCACTATATCCTATTTATATATATGTGATTTTAAACGGGATCTTCTGCGGCTTTGCGGCGTGGTGGGTTCCTTACCTTTATGTATGGACTGTTCTGTGGGGCGTTGTCATGCTCCTTCCGGAACATCTTCCGAAAAAGCTCCGGCCTTTTGTATACATGACAGTCTGTGCGGCCCATGGCTTCCTGTTTGGGACGCTGTATGCGCCGGCACAGGCTGTTTTATTTGGAATGAGCTTTCAGGGGATGGTCTCCTGGATCATTGCGGGTCTGCCATTCGATCTGATACATGGCGTCAGTAATTTTTTCTGCGGGATCCTGATCGTGCCGGTGATCTCGGCGCTGCGGCTTGCGGAGAGAAGTATGGCAGGGGGTTCGGATTAGCCGGTTTTACTCTATAGACAGGAGGAAGAGGGGGCGGCATTTCTGGCGCCCCGCATCGGGCTGACCGGGGGATGAATCGCCATGTGCGCAGAGCTTTGCATACGGGGAATCTAGTACAGCATTGCATTAATAATTGAGTAATAATCACTCGCTGTCCATGCCATTACTGCGTTGGAGTCAGTCAACGATGCTACCGGCATCGCCTCCTTCCTCCGCCTTGTCCTGACATGGACATCAAGCGCTTATTACTTCAAAATTAATGCAACGCTGTACTAGTTTCTGATTTGGCTGTTCCGGGAAAAATGGCTGGAGGTATGATATGGACAAAAAAACAATCTTGATCATCGAAGACGATACGGATCTCCAGGACGGCTTAAGCTTTTCTCTGCGGTCCGAGGGGTATCAGACCAGGGCCGCGTCCACTGTAAAGGAGGGACTGCGGATCTTTCACGAGCAGGGATGCGACCTGCTCCTGTTAGACTGCAACCTGCCGGACGGCAATGGATTTGACCTGTGCGCCCGGATCAAAGGGGAATGCGATATCCCCATTTTCATGCTCACCGCAAGAGATACGGAGATGGACGAGGTGAAGGCGCTGGAAACCGGTATGGACGACTTTATGAGCAAGCCCTTTTCCCTTGCGGTCCTGAAAGCAAGGATCAAAAAGCTGCTGCGCAGGGACACGCTGCAGATCCCGCTCTGTTCCGGCGATATCCGGATTGACCGGAATACCTGCAAGGTCTATAAGAACCAGACGGAGATCCACTGCAGCAAGACCGAATACCAGCTTTTGCTCTATTTTGTAGAGCATGCGGGGCGTGTCCTTTCCAAGGAGCAGATCCTGGATTCGGTCTGGGACAGCCAGGGAAACTATGTGGACGAGAACACGGTTTCCGTGAACATCCGCAGGCTTCGGAGCAAGCTCGAGGATGACCCGAAGCATCCGGAGCGCCTGGTCAATGTGTATGGAATCGGATATATCTGGAAATAACTTGTGCGGCTGCGCAGGATATTTCCACACAGTTCCCTGGAAGGAAGTGTAGAAAAATGACGGGAATCTTGGCAGGAATGCTATTGATAACAGCAGGGATCGCGGCGGCGGAGCGCTTCCGGAGAAGAAGGATGTACCGGATGGTCAGCCGGATGCTGGAGCAGGTGCTCAACCGGGAGAAAATCGGGATCTCCGATATCCGGGAGGGAGGGCTGTCCGCCCTTGCCGGGAAAATGATCCGGGTGCAGGAAACTTTGGAATACGAGGTGGACCAGGCGCAGAAGGAAAAAGAACAGGTGAAGAGCCTGATCTCCAACATGTCCCATCAGCTGAAAACGCCTCTGAGCAATGTGGTCATGTACCGGGAGCTGCTGGAAACGGAACCGGATGCGGAGCAGAGGGCGGATTTTCTGGAACGGATGCGGCTGCAGCTGGACAAGATCAACTGGATCCTGCAGTCTCTGTTCAAAATGGTGAAGCTGGAGCAGGACGTGATCCGGTTTGAGACGGAACAGGCGTCCCTGAAGGAAACCCTCGTGAGCGCCCTCAGCAGCGTATATGAAAAAGCGGAGAAAAAGGAGATCCGCATCGTGACGGAGCCGTTTCCGGACTGCCTGCTTGAACACAATCCGAAATGGACCGCGGAAGTATTTGTCAATATTTTAGAAAACGCAGTCAAGTATTCGGAGAGTGGAAGCCAGATTGAGATTCAGGTCAGACCGCTGGAATTGTTTACGGAGATCCAGTTCCGGGATAACGGGATCGGGATCCGGAAAGAAGAGCAAAACCGGATCTTCCAGCGCTTTTACCGGAGTCGGGATGTGGAGAACCGGGAAGGGTCAGGGATCGGCCTGTATCTGTCCCGAATGATCCTGGACAAGGAAAAAGGCTACATGACGGTCGCGTCGGAACACGGAAGGGGGAGCTGCATTTCCGTATTCTTACAAAACTGTCAGAATTGAGTGGGGATTTTGTCAGTACAATGAAAGATTCGCCTGCTATTCTATCTATTAGGAACGAAGCCCGAAGACAGCCGGACACAGGCTGCGCTGCCGGTGGAAGTCCGCAAATCAGAAGAGCATTCTCGGAAACTCTTTGCATCCAGTCGCAAAGATGGGTGCAAGGGAGTTTACGAGAGTGCTCCACAAAAAATGGGGTGAAAAAATGGATGTATTGCAGGTGAATCATGTAAGCAAACAATATGGAGAAAAAGAGAACGCGGTTCATGCATTGAGGGACGTTTCCTTCCGCGTCGGACAGGGAGAGTTTGCCGCCATCGTAGGGACTTCCGGCTCCGGAAAGTCCACGCTGCTGAATCTGATCGGCGGTCTGGATGTGCCTTCCGGGGGAGAGATCATCATAAGGAAGCACAATATCGCGGGCCTGAAACGAAAGGAGCTGACCATCTTCCGGCGGAGAAATATCGGATTCGTGTTCCAGAATTACAGTCTGATGCCGGTCCTCAATGTGTATGACAATGTGGCCCTCCCGGTGACCTTTGACAAGGGAAAATATGTGGACCACCCTTATATTGAAGGGCTGCTCCGGGAATTGGGACTGTGGGAGAAGCGGAAGCGTTTTCCCAATGAGCTGTCCGGGGGACAGCAGCAGAGGGTGGCGATCGCCCGGGCGCTGGCCAACAAGCCGGCCCTCATCCTGGCCGACGAACCCACCGGGAACCTGGACTCCAGGACCACCGTGGAGGTGATGGGGCTGTTAAAGAACAGCTGTAAAAAATACAACCAGACGATGATGATGGTCACACACAATGAAAGCCTGGCTGTGAGCTGCGACCGGATCCTCCATATTGAGGACGGAAGGCTCTTGAACGAAAGGGAAGGTGAGTGATCATGAAAAACAGCATTCACATTTCCTTTTCTTATCTCCGGTATTACAAAAAGCAGACCCTGACGCTGCTGGCAGGCATCCTTCTGTCTACGGCCCTCCTGACCGGAATGGGCGGGCTCTTTGAAAGCGGGCGGTATGCCACCCGTGAGAACGCCAGGACCCAATACGGGGACTGGCATTACAGCACCAGAGGGGACTCGGAATGGTTTGAAGAGTTTGAACAGGACCCTTCGGGAAGAGGGTATGCTCTGGAAAAGACGGGAGTGGAGACGGTCCGCAAGGCCATCGAGGAGCCTTTTTCCATCCAGCTTGTGTATGCGGACTCCGGGTATCTGGAGATGATGGGCCGGGACATGATTGAGGGCGTTTATCCCCGGCAGGAGCATGAGATCGCCGCGGATGTCCAGACCCTGCAGAACCTGGGAGTGTCGACGGAACTGGGAACCCGGGTCGTGCTGGACAAAGAAGTCTTTACCCTGTGCGGGATCGTAGAGGAAATGCCGGAGAAAATGCCGGAGCTTCTGGGGGATGTGCGGCAGGTCTTCGTAAGCTCCGCACTGGATTACGGGACAAACGGTACATTTGTATATTTCAAATTTGACGAAAGCCGGAAGGGCTATGACCAGGTGAAAGCGTTTTCCAGGCAGTTTGGCATTCCGGGCTCGGACATCAAAAGGAATAATGGTCTGGCCGTATATACAGGGGGACTGGAGCCGGTGAACGTCCGGGAAGTGGTCAGGACCGGCCTGGAGAACCCGGGAGCCGGACTGCCCTATATCTGGGGGACCCTCAATGAAGAAGGGCAATTGACGGAATGTGTGATCCTCCTGGCGATCGCGTTTTTCGGCGCGTTTGTGATCTACAGCCTGTTCCAGATCTCCGTGATCCGCAGGATGTCCCAGTACAGTGCCATGCAGACCCTGGGGATGACCGACAAGGGCCAATTTGGAATCCTGTTCTGTGAGCTGGGCAGCATCGGGCTGGCGGGATATCCGGCAGGGTGCCTGCTTGGAAATCTGGCGGGCAGATTGATCTATCAGAAAATCGGCCGCATCTTTCTGCCGCAGGATCAGACACGGCATGTGGGAGGCAGCAGCCCGGCAGAGGAGTTCGGCGCGGCCGGCCTCCCGGACGCAGGAGCTTACCAGGTCAGCTGGCGTATCTGCGCTGCGGGGGCGCTCTGCCTCATTGCCGCCTTTCTGGTGATCAGCGGCATCTTCATTTGCCGGACGAGAAATACAACCATCCGGCAGAGACTGACCGGGGATCTGGTGAAGCGCCGTGATCCGAAGATCTACAGCATCCGGCGGGGCAGCCTGACCGGGATCCTGACCCGGAAGTTTATGCTTTCCCGAAAAGGGACATTTGTAGGGATCCTGCTGTCGCTGTCCATAGGAAGCATCATTTTCCTGGGCGCATTTTATGTTACGGAAAATACAAAGATCCACAACGAACTGACCTTCAAGGCGGATGACGGCCTGGGCTCGGATATCCAGGTTTACATCCAGTCCGGCCAGCTGACAGACGTGATCCCCGAGAGTGCCGTCCAAGCCATGCAAAATCTGTCCGGGATCCGGGAATTTCATCCGGTCCGGTATCTCCTGGGAGAGCTTGCGCTGAAAGACGGGACATTTTTGTGGCCGGAATATTTTGCGGAGACCGCGGATATAGAGGGATTCCTGCCAGATCCGGAGCTGATGGAAAACTATAACGGACTCGCTGTACGGACTGGGGAGGAAGATTACGCGCTGAAAGTAAATATTTACGGATATGACGATGCCATGCTGGAGAGCCTGAACGACTACCTCTTAGAAGGGGAGATCCGTCCAGACCAGATGCGCAAGGAGAACAGCGTGATTCTGAAAACCCTGATGGACGGCCAGGGAAATTATGACGGCGTATGCGTGGTGCCCGGAGACGCGGTCGAACTGACCACGGTCAGCAGCTCGGAGGTTCCTCAGGAGGCCCTGCGTTTCCAGGGGGAGAGCGGATGGTACCAGAGTGCGTCCCTGCCGGTGGCGGCAGTGGTCAGCCGGCCGCTTGCCAAAGTAAATACTTATATCGGCGACGAGGGCACCACCGTCATCGACATCATCATGACCAACGAGCAGATGGAGCAGAACTTCGGGGTGAAGGACTACCAGACGATCAGCATTTCGGCGGATCCGGGAATCGGGGCGGAGGCGGTTTCCCCGGAGCTTGGGAAGCTGGCAAAAAATATCAGCAGATGTGTGGTGAAGGACTACAGTGAACAGATCCGGCAGCAGAACCTGTACCTTTACCAGAAAATGTTCTTCTATTATGGGATCGCGGCGGTGCTTTTGGGGATCAGCCTGCTCCACATCATGAACAGCATGCAGTACCTGGTGGCGGCAAGGAAGCGGGAGTTCGGGATCCTGCGGGCCATGGGGATCACGGACGCGGGATTCAAAAGGATGCTGGCCAAGGAAGGACTGTGCTACGGGATCTATTCGGGGGTTACGGTTCTGGTCATTTACTTTGTGGTTCAAAAAATCTTATATTATTTTCTGGTCCATGTATACCTCTATCTGCATCCGGGGGCATTTGTCTCTGGAGCGGCCCTGGGAGGGATCCTTTTGCTGAATATCGGGATCTGCGTGGGGGTGACCCTGCTGTCCGGAAGGGCGGTTCTGAGGGAAGGGATTGTGGAGGAGATTCGGGAATAGAGGGGAATATTTCGTTCGTGTAGTCTCGGAAAGTCTAGAATCTGTTTCTCTCTATGATCATCCGGAGCGACCATAACAAAAAATTGGCACCTGACGGTGCCTGATACCAAAAGCTTCTTGTTACTGAACCGGATACGCTTAAAATATATCTTGACAAACCCATATGGCTTAGGTTAATATGAACTCAAGTTTGACACTAAATATTACGGGAAGCCAGTAAAATCAAGGCTTCCCGTGTTTTGTCTGTAGGTGGTATATTCGGTGGATTTCCTAAAAAGAAAAACTTTTTTAATATTTTAGTATTCTTCGGATCTGCTCCCTAGAACGGTACTTATTGTTGAATTCCATGTGGAAGATGTTTCCACATTCTTCAAGGATCTCATCATAATAAACAAACTGATACAGCGTATTATCAATCTGTGTACAATTGTATTTCCTTAAGGCCTCAATTGTCTTCCCAATGGGATATTTTCCGCCGAGTTTTGTCTGTAAAAGCCGGATCAGTACAAGCGCGGTAAAGCAGGTGGCAAAGTGCCCTTCGATATGGGCATTTGTCCAGACAAACACAGGCCTTGATTCAAACTCAGTCTTGGATATTTTAAAAGTCTCCTCAATCCGGGCCAGCCCTCTGTAGGTTTCTCTGATTTCTTGGTCACTCATTTTTAATTCACTGGTGACAATGGAATAGTATCCGTCATATTTTTCTTCTTCTGCGATTTTCTCCTCATCCAGGACTAATCCCCTTCCGTCAACAATCTCGCCGGTAGACTTGTCAAATGCAATGTTCTGTACATACGCGCCAGAGCCCAGAGCCTGCGGCTGTCACTCTGCCATATTTCTTTGGATGGGAGATCAGATCTTTGGCCCTCGCGATCATAATCTCACGGTCGCGTTTCTGTTTTTTTGCGTATTTTTCGGAATAATAAGCCATCTGCTTTTGGTCAAAGGAGACGGATTTCTTTTTCTTTTTTTTCTGTCCTGGGATGGTCACGTTTACCTGGATCGTTTTGGGATGAATACGTGACTTATGGATAAAAGTAACTTCATTGCCGTCATCATCCTTCAACTTTTCTGTTTTGTATCCGCCTCCCAGAACCCAGGCCTTAAATTCAGCATCCGCACCGCGGACGGACTGCCCATATACGTATCCGTCCCGTGGATTATAGTCTGCTTTGTTATCGCCATTGAGATAATAGATATTGTCTGAGGTATTCAGCCCTCGGTCAGCCACAAAAATGACACGCCCGCTGTGAAATTCATTTTTTACCCGGTTTATGATTGGGCGCATGTGGACTTTTTCCGATTCATTTCCAGGGAACAGGTCAAAAGCAAGGGGGATTCCGTTCCTGTCCATGAGCAGCCCCATTTCGACAATGGAGTCAGGACGGTGGTTCTTTTCCGGGCCCCGCTTACGGTACTTTAATTCTGCCGACTTTCCTTTTTTATCAACAGGCTTGCCGTTATCATCGAAAGTATCCATATCAGACCGCCCTATATCAAAGTAGTAATTCGTACAATCGAAATAAGATACGGACATATCCCTTTCACAGATGGGGGCGGAATGTTCATAGATCCATTTCTGGAGCCGCGTGTCATATTTGTCAAAGATGTCCAGTGCCTTGTAGATATCTTTTAAAGTGAAGCCTTCCATTTTTTCAAAATAAATGTCTTTTTTGTTAAACGTGTCCATCTTGGAGCCTGGATAAAGGATACGCGAGAACACAAGGAGCTGGAAAACCGCTTCGAGGTCATATTGAATGGAAGTTTTTTTTCGTATATTTTTCCAAAATTTATCAAGCTCCAACTGCTTATAAAGTGTCTTGAGCACCGAATAACCGACATTTTTAAGGCTGTCCTCGTTTATGTCCATAGCAGAGGAAAGGTCAATGGAAACAATGGTTTTTCTGGAGTTCTTTTTTTCATCCGTGCGTTCCTGGGCGATTTTCTTAAAATGAGAAACCGGATCAACGAACTGCTTCTGAAGTTCATCCAGACGGCCAAGGCTTTCAATGCAGCGTTGGTTGGCTTTGCCATTTTTATAATAGGATTCGTATAAATAGAGTCTGGAAACGCCCTTTTTTGTAATTACCTTCAAATACATATGAATCTCCATCCTGTTTTTAGTATACCACAAACCGCGAAATAACGTAAGACAACACATGCAGAAAATGTAAAATATTGACAAAAAAATACCAGTAACCATAAGGGCTACCAGTAATTTATGGGAAGGACAAAGTGTCAAACTCAGCAGACGGAGCGTTAGTAGATGCTTGTAATGGATGAGAGGAATCTGTGTGTTAGTTGGAGGGGATACGGCGGGGCGTTTTTCAAGCGCGTTCCGGAAAAAACGTCAGTTTAGCTCTTGAATCCTGTTGCCGGATGTGCTATAGTAACCATGAGATAACAACCGCCCACAAAGTGGTTGACCTCCAGTAGATTATATAAGCCTACCTTCACCGGGCAAGTGACAAGGTAGGCTTATTATTTCCGCTTGTTGTTCCTATCTATGTAGGCAAGCAGCGCGATCAGGTCATCTCTTTCCTGCTATCCGGGGGATTTTCAAAACTGCCATAGAGAAAAAACAAACAAAATATTTTTAGTAAAACCGCATTGTCTGCAAAGGTGATTTTTGATATAGTTATAGTAAAGAAGGTTTCCCTGTATGGTTTTACGGAAAGGATATGGATATAGAAGAATTAAAACAGGCTCCGGAAACTGTGGAGCCCGAAGCGCAGGCAGCTGCCATCCAGCATGAGGACGTGGCCTTAAAGACGGCCTTCCGGTATTTTTCGGATGTGCTGCTCCCGTATTTCGGGATCAAGGGGAAAGCCGTGGGTATTGTGGCAACGGAATTGGTGCATCTGGACGTAAAGGTCTTCCATGAAGACTTTAACTTTGACATGGAGGACGGCTCATGCGCGCATTTTGAGTTCCAGAGCACAAACGAAGGGCTGGGGGGCTTAAAGAGGTTCCGGGCCTACGAGGCGCTGTATAGCTACCAGCATAAGGTTCCGGTCACCACTTATGTGCTGTTTTCCGGGAAGATCCAAAAGCCGATGGCGGAATTTACGGAGGGCGTGAATACATACCGCATCGTCCCGATTACAATGCAGAGCCGCAATGCGGATCAGGTGATCAGGGAGCTTCAGGAGAAGCAGGAATGCGGCGGGAAACTTACGAAGGAGGATCTGGTTCCGCTGACGCTCTGCCTGCTGATGGGCGGGGAGATGCCCCTGAAGGACAGGGTGGAGGAAGCGTACCGGATCACACGGGGTGCAGGCTCTATCGGGCAGGAGGAATTGGATAAGATTGAGGCAGTATTGTATATCATGGCGGATAAATTTTTAGAGTCTGCTGAAATGGATGAATTGACGGAGGTGATTGGAGTGACAGAATTGGGACGGAAACTGGTAAATAGAGGGTTCGAACAGGGAAAATTAAAAATTGCCCAAAACCTGATTGGAACCTTGGATGAGGAGACAATTGCGGAAAAGACAGAACTTCCGTTGAAAACGGTACTGGAACTGAAGAAAAAAGCAGAATCCATTCCTACGGCGTAAGTAACCTTTTAAATTTTACGCTGTCTGTTATGAAATGGAAATAGAAGAACAAAAGCAGAATAAGTGATGGAAAGCCACAGACTTCTAAAAAAGAGGCCTGTGGCTTTTATTATTGCGAAGTATCCAGCAAAACGCGCCAGTGACGTTTTTTTCTGGATTGTCTCACAGGATGCAGGAAAAGCTGCCAATAGCGGGTTTCCTGTGTCATAAAAAAGTGAAGAGATGAAAGAGAGGTAGATTGATTGACGAATAGAAAAACAAAAAGATGGATATCCGGCCTTCTGGCTGTCGTGACGATTGTGTCGGCCCTGATCCAGCCAGCTTCCGCTTTGGCAGAAGATCCGGAGCCAGCAGCCTATGAAGCAGAGTATCCGGCATTGGAAGCTGTCCGGTCAGAACTGGCAGAGGATGAGATCGTGACGGCAGGAGATTACGAAATCGAAGCCGGGAGCAGCTTTGATATAGAGCATGATTTTTCAAGCATAGAGATTCCGGAAGAGAAGGTAAGGGTGAAATTCCACGAAGCAAAGAACCAGTCCGGGCAGGATTTTGATACGAACCAGCCAGATTCATACAGAGCAGTATATTTTGTGGAACCTGTGAGCGGAAATCCATCTTACCATATCTGCCGGAATATTATTGTAAAAGAACAGCCGGATGTATCCCAGGCTGGGACAGATTCCACAGATGAAAATGGGGAACAGCCCACGGAACCTTCAGAGGAAGAAGGGGGACCAGGCCCGGACACGGAGGATCCGGATCTTGAAGGCTCGGAATCCGTCCCATCAGACTCCATGACAGAAGCACAGATGGAGGCTGTCATAGAGGATATGGAGCAGTCTGAGGATGCCCATGAGCACGCAGAGCAGATCGCGGAGGACGGCGGCCTGCTGCTGTTTTCCATGGATACCAGGACCACAGCCAGAAGGGCCAGGGCCGCCTCGGGAAGCGCTTCCCTGGTGACAGGCGCGCAGGTCTTCTATCCCACCAATCTGGGAAACTACTCTACCAACATGTTCACCGTGAATGGAAGGATCGCATACTGCCTGGAATCCGCCAAGTGCACACCGGCTACGGGGAGCTACGCCTCCCAGGTTCTGGAGGGCAATCCCAACCTGCAGAAAACCCTGTACTATGGATACGGCGGAGCCGGAGATCTGACCGACCAGTTCATGCCCCAGTTCGGGGGCGAACTGAAATACGTGTTCACCCACATTGCGGCCAGTTACTTCTACTGCGGCATCGACGGGTTTGAGGGCTGTACCATGGAAGATCTGCAGGAATGCGGGGTGTTGGGATGGATCAATTACCTGGCGGACCAGCCAGCGCCCCCAGACCCTTATCTCAGCCTGTCCGAAACCGCATTGAAAGCAACCGGCAACGGCTCGGAACAGCGGACAGAAAGCATCTGGCTGGAAGGGGATTCCAGAAACAGTATTACCTTAAGAATCCCGGAAAACGTGACGTTCCATAACGAGGATAGCAGAGAAACACAGACCGGCGGCAGCGTCCGGATCTCCGGCGGGACCAGCTTCTATTTCACCGCCCCTATGAGCGTCAGCGGTACCTGGGATACCGGGGAAATGCGGGGGAGCCTGCGGACCATCTGGAAAGCCCTGGTAGTATCCACCGGGGACGCCAACCAGGATATCGGAAGCTATTATGAGGAAGAGAGCGGGAATTCCGTCCGCTTTTCCGTACAGTGGATGGATCTTGCCAGGGTGAAGGTGGTCAAGGTAGACTCGGCTTCCAACGCCAGACTGGCCGGGGCGGTGTTTGGAATCTATCAGGAGGAAGCCTGCCGGAATCTGATCGCGACGATGCCTGCCACCAACCGGAATGGGGAATCCGAAGTGGAGATCGCAAAGACCCAGGATACGGTCTATCTGAAAGAGATCACCGCGCCTTCCGGATATCGGTACAATGCCACCGCCTACCGGGTGGCACTCAAGACAAACCAGACCGTTTCCACTACGGTTCCGGATATCGAACAGCTGGGAAACCTGACTATCTATAAAGAGGGGGAAGTCCTGACCGGAGCCGTTCCCCATGAAAACGGGTTCACGTTCCAGTATGGGAACCGGAAGCAAAAAGGAGCTGTATTTAACGTCTATGCGGCGAGGGATATCGTGACACCTTCCGGAACGGTAGTATTCAAATCCGGACAGCTGGTGGCAGAGAACCTGGAGACCGGAGCGGATGGTTCCGTCACGGTAAAGAACCTGCACCTGGGAACCTACCGGGTAACGGAGGTTCAGGCCCCGAAAGGATTTTACAATGCAAAGGAAACAAAGGAGGTCGTGATCGCATATGCCGGGCAGACGGCAGAAGCGGCCTTTTCCACTGCCACATTCCACAATGACCGTCAGAAAGCGGAGGTGAGCATCGTAAAGAAGGATCAGGATACGATGAACGGCCTGGTCGGAGGTGTGTTTGGATTATACGCATCGGAAAGCATCAAGAATGCAGACGGAAATCCGGTTGCAGACAAGGATACGCTGCTGGATCGGGTGACCACCAGAGCGGATGGAAGCGCTGTCTTTTCTGCTGACCTGCCTATCGGCTATAGCTATTATGTGAAGGAAATCCAGGCCCCGTCAAACTATTTAAAAAATGAGGAGGATACATACGCTTTCCGGTTTGAAGCAGCAAACGGCAGTGAGGCGAAGGTCTTCTTTGCCCATACATTTACCAATGAACGGGCCAGTGCAACGATCCGGCTCGTGAAAGTGGACAGGGAAACAGGAGAAAGTATCCCCCAGGGAGACGCTTCGCTGGAGCATGCGGTCTGCGGGCTGTATGCAAGGAATGACATCCTTCATCCGGACGCAAAGAACGGTGTGCTTTACCAGGCCGGGGAACAGGTGGCCACACTGACCACGGATGAAGAGGGAAAAGCGGAGATAGACGGCCTGTATCTGGGAGAATATTTCGTAAAAGAAATTACCCCGCCCGCCGGTTACCTGACCGATGAAACCGAGCATGACCTGGTCTGCAGCTATGAAGGGGAGCTTTCCGCTGTCATTGAGAGGGACTGTACCTCCTCGGACCAGGTGATCAAACAGCCCTTCCAGATCGTGAAAGCAGCAAATAGCGGGGAAACAGACGCAGTCCTGCTGGCAGGGGCAGGATTTACGGCTTACCTGGTTTCTTCCCTGGACGTGAAGGAAGACGGGGGATATGATCTGGAATCCGCAGCCCCGGTGGTGCTTGGAGCCAACGGGGAGACCGAGATCTTTACCGATGAAAACGGCTATGCCTGCAGCATCCCGTTGCCCTTCGGCACGTACCTTGTGCGGGAGACCACGGTGCCCCAGAACTATAAGCCAGTCAGGGACTTTTTGGTCCACATCACAGAGAACCATCCTGATACGCCCCAGGCCTGGCGGGTGCTTTTGGATGAGGAATTCGAAGCAAGGCTGCGGATCGTGAAGAAGGATGACGAGACGAAGAAACCCGTCTTAGTGAAAAATGCGGAGTTCAAGATCTATGACCTGGACCGGGAGGCTTATGTGGAGCAGGTGACCACCTA
>NZ_JBQIKP010000058.1:0-27460 GCF_056796775.1 Schaedlerella sp. | reverse complement strand
CTCCTTCATTTAATCCGGTGAACTTGTCCATATCTACTTTTCCGGTTCTCTGGTTCTGGAAAACCACTGCGTATGTTTTGAGCATTTCTCACACCACCTCCTCCGCTCTACTCCAACGTTAAATGCATCTGCTCATATTCTGGAACTTTCACAAAATCATCAACCAGCTGGATACCATATTGCCTACAGATTAACTGTGCGTTCTCTGTTACCTTGTAAGGCGCTGAACCCTGCCTCTCCATCAATCTGGATATTGCATTGATGAGTTTTGCTACATCCCCCGGATGCTCTGTGAGAGGAATCTGCAATGCATAAATACCTGTCTTGCGAATTGCCGGAAGTACTTCTGCCGTCACCCAATGCTTGAACTTCTTTGCGGATTCCAATTTGCTTCCAAAAATCATTGAATATAAACCAGATTCGTTAATTATATGCATTTCGCGTTTTTGACCTGACCCGTCAAATTGACTGGTCAGCTTATCTTCATTATCAACATGCTTTCTTAGCGCCTGGTCTGTGTCTTTATATCCCAAGGCTTCTGCTACATCCTTACCCACAAACCACGGTTCTCCATCAAGTATTACTGTTCGTACCTGCCCAAACTCGGCATTTTCAAAAATTTTGATGTTATACATTGTTCCTCCTTAATAGAATTCTCATTTATGAGACTAATTGACTAAAAAAAATTGCAGTTGCTTCGTCTACAGATAATCCAAGTACGTTTACAATCTTATCCGCCTCGCATATACTAATATTTCCGCCCTGTGAATTGATTTTTCGATACAACGTAGCTCGATCTACTCCAATTTTTTTAGCTACATCCTCTACACTAAATCCATTCTCTACAAACTTACCTTTTAATTTATTTACGTTGACCAAAATTTTCCCTCCTTTTGAATTCTCATTTATGAGACATCTCTATATTAACATCATTTCATAATCCCGTCAACACATTTTTTCTCGTTTATGAGATTTTTTCATTCATTTTTTAATTATATGGTTGCAAATTTGCGAATATCATGTTATTATATCTTTAGGAGATAGGAGGTGATATCTAATGTCTATAGGAGATAGAATTAAACAAAGGCGGATAGATTTAGAATTGACCGCAGATGACCTTGCACATAGAGTTGGAAAATCTCGTGCTACTATTTATCGTTATGAAAATGGAGACATTGAAAATATGCCAACAACTGTTTTAGAGCCCTTAGCAGATGCTCTCTACACAACTCCCGCTTATCTCATGGGATGGACAAATGATCCACACAACTGGGAACAAATTGGTAACGATCATGGGATATATCCACCAAAAGATTATGAAGGCAGTTATGCAGAGTACGTAAAATTTAAAATGTACGAAGATCAAGATTCCTTAATTGACAGCTATTATGATGCACACCCTGAACAAGATATCAATGAGCCCTTTAGGGATGAGTTCTCACCGGAAGTACGAGCAGCAGCTAGGGGAATGATGGAATTATCTCCAGAAGACCAAAAAACTGCCATTGATATGATTAACTATTTATCCCAAAAAGGCAGAGAGGCGAAAAAAGATTGAAGATTCCTCAATATGCAAGATACGAATATTGCAATAAAAGAGCTTGTGAATTCCTTGAAGAATTCAGTATTAAGTCTTTTCCAATTGATGTAAAAAGCATTATTTATAAAAGTAGATGGGGTCTGGTGAAATATTCTGAACTGATGAAGCGTTTCTCTTGTAATCGTACAACAGTCATTCGTTGCCTTGGTAGTACAGATGGATTTACTACGTGGGATGGCTACAATTATACAATATCTTATAATGATGATATATCTCTTGGGGAACGAACTAGATTTACTTTAATGCATGAAATTGGACATATATACTTAAAACATTTAACAGATTTTGAGGCTACTACAATATACCGAGGCTCTTTATCCAGGCAGGAAAATAAAGTACTCGAAAATGAAGCAAATGCTTTCGCACGAAATGTTTTATCACCTGCATCAATGTATCTCACATTAAAAAATAAGTCTGTTTCAAACGTCGCTAGAACTTTTGGGATAACTGAAGCTGCAGCAGAAACTCGTATTGACTTTATCAACCGTGATGTTGAACTAATAAAAACATTAAACTTGTCACATAAAATCATGTTGGTCTACCATAGGTTTATGACTAAGCGAAAGTGTAATATATGCCATGCACAATTTTTCAACACATACACATATTGTCCTATATGTGGTTCAAAAAAATCACTACAGTGGGGAGATGGAAAAATGATTTATCAAAAATTAGAGACTTATGATAATGGTAATGGTAAACTAAAAGAATGTCCTAATTGTCAAAACGAAGAAACTAATATTGATGGTAATTATTGTCATATTTGCGGGGAAAATCTCGTGAATCTTTGTTCATATGATAATTGTCCTAATTCTGAGCCTTTACCTACTAATGCGCGATATTGCCCTGTCTGTGGAAGCAAATCAACATTTTTAGAAATAGGATTTCTAAAAGAATGGAATTATAAAGAAAACGATTTTATGAGTATTCCGGATGAAATAGATCCCGAATTACCCTTCAATTAGTTTCACCTTTCATAAACCACTTTCCAGCGATTTTAATGACAATTTAAGATACTGGAAACTAAAACGGAAAATGGAGAACAATACGAGATGGATTTAGCAAAACGTTTATTGGAAAAATCAAAAGAAGCATTTACAATGGCAATAGAATTATATAATAAGCCTACTATCAAATATAGAGTTGAAGGATTTAGTATGTTTATTTGTAATGCTTGGGAACTCATGTTAAAAGCTTACATGATAGAGAATTTAGGTGATGCTAGTATTTATTATCCAGACAATCCCGACAGAACTATCGCTCTTTCTGATTGTATAAAAAAAATATTTACAAATAATAAAGATCCTTTGCGAATTAATTTGGAAAAAATTGTAGAATTACGCAATACCAGTACGCACCTTATCGTAGAAGAATATGAAATGGTATATGTCCCTCTCTTTCAGGCATGTGTATTAAATTTTAACGATAAAATGATGGATTTTCATAATATAGACATGACAGAAATAATACCTCAAAATTTTTTAACTCTATCAGTGAGTCTAAGATCATTGAATGAAAGCGAAATTGTAGCAAAATATCCTGAAATTGTTAGTAAGAAATTTCTTGATATGAAAAGTATGATTGAAACCTTGGAAGATACTGAAAACTCTAAATTTGCAATCAACATTAATGTAAATCATTATATGACTAAAAATCCAAAACACGCTGACGCAACATTTCATATTGCTAAAGAAGGCGAAGAACCTATTGCAATTATTAGAGACATTAAAAACCCTGAACTTCTATTCAAATATACAACAAAAACATCAATTGACACCCTTATAACTATGCTAAAGCGAAAGAAAATATTACTCAAATATCACGGTGAGAATGTAACTTTTAATAAGTTCCATTTCTCTAATTTGGTAAAATATTATGGAATTAAAGATAATGATAGATTTTGCTGGAAATATACCGTTGGAAATACAAGTTTTTTTAGATATTCACAACAAGCATTAGATTTTCTTGCAGAAGAACTTAAAAAGGATCCTGAACATTTATTAGATAACATAAAAAAATAAGTCAACCCCAGGGGCAAAGGAATTCTAAGCCTTATGGCCTACTCCTATTCAGGAACCCAGCCTTATCCTTCACGAGTTAACTTATTTATAGTATAATAGTATGCTCCTTTTTTGTCAACGTATGTACTAAAATTTATACAAATAAACTTCCCCGGTGCAAGCGCTCAAATGTCCACTGGACATTTGCCTCCTGCAATTCTTGCAGGAGCGGGGTATTAGCGTCAGCTTCGCCCTTCGTTACGCAGCAAGCTGCGGGGTATTAGACCCGAAGGGAATGAAAAACCGCCCGATGTTACCAGCACCGAACGGCTTTATGTAGCACACCCAAAGATGTACAAACAAATTTTAACCAGATTCATTGTATCATCTTTGGTGACGGTCTGCAAGAGACAGGCTGTCTTTTTTATACCTTTTTTTTTCAGGAGGATGATACCATGGCACGTAAAAAGAAGTACCCTAAGCTCCCCAACGGCTACGGATCCATCAAAAAGCTGTCCGGAAAGCGCCGTAATCCCTATGGCGTCTATCCGCCTTCCACAGAGCTGATCGCCCCCGGCCAATACGCCCCTGTGAAAGCGATCTGCTACGTGGACGATTATATGAAGGGCTTTGCCGTCCTGACTGCCTGGCATGCAGGAACCTATTATCCGGGATTCGAACGGACCCTGAACGACTTTGATCAAAACCGGACTCTGAACAGCACCATGGACAATATCCTGCTGGATTACCTGCAGGCGGCAAGGGTTGAGCAGAACAAAGAGAAAACCGCTACCTTTGCGGAAGTATACGAGGGATTTTATAGAGACAAGTATGAGGATTCGAAAAAGACATATTCCAAGGCAAGTATGAATTGTACAAAAGCTGCTTTCAAAAATTGCGCCGAATTGCATGACAAGCCTTTTGCTGACCTGCGGTACAACGACCTGCAGAACGTCATAGATAATTGCCCCAAAAAGCATTCCTCGCTAGAGCTGATCCTGTCCCTCTTCCACCAGATGTACGCTTATGCTGAAAAGTTTGAGCTCTGCGAAAAAGATTATTCTGTACACGTCAAGATAAAGAAGGCAGAGGATAACGAACACGGCGTCCCATTTTCTGAGGACGAACTTGCAATACTCTGGCAGCACAAAGAGGATCCTGTCGTGGAATTTCTTCTGATCATGTGCTATTCCGGATACCGTATAAAAGCCTATGAAACCATCGAGGTAAACCTGGAAGAAAAATATTTCCGGGGCGGTGTAAAGACCGAAGCCGGGAAAGACCGCATTGTCCCGATACATTCCGGGATCTATCCAATGGTGAAGCGACGTATTAAAAATCAGGAAGTGATTCTTGATGTAACTTCAAGAGTCTTTCGAAACCGGATGTATCAAACTCTGGAGCGGATCAGGATGCAGAGGCATACTCCCCATGATGCCAGGCACACCTTCTCCATGCTCTGCGAAAAGTACCATGTGAATGAAAATGATCGGAAACGGATGCTTGGACATGCTTTCCAGGATATTACAAATAAGGTCTATGGACACAGGACGGTTGAGGAGCTCCGCAAAGAGATTGAAAAGATTAAAATACCAGTGAAAAACAGTACATAAATTCTCTTACGTTAGTGACACGTTAGCGACAAGCACAACAAAAAAGCCCATAAATACGGGCTTTTTTCATAATGAACTTATCCGCCACATAATAGCTCTCTCTGGGATATTCCGCCAGGGCTTTTCCCAGAAATTCCTCGGACTTTCCGTTGTGGTAGATGTAGGCTGTGTCATAATAATTGACCCCTCCCTGATAAGCCCTGTCTATGATCGCCTTAGCCTTCCCATAATCAATGTTCCCCTGATCCTCACCGATGACCGGCAGACGCATGGCTCCCATGCCCAGCATGGACAGCTTCGCTGAACTCTTGAACTCTTTATACTGCATATCATTTCCTCCTTCATCTCTGTGACGCGCTTCCGAAATCATCGCGGCAGGAATCCGCAGAATATAACTGTTCACGACTTAACCAGCCGTGTAAGCGGTGACCGCAGAAGCACATATTGTTTTTATTATTATACAGAATCGCGGAGGAAATCTCAATGACTCTGGCCATACTTTTGATCGACTTTATAACTTCCCGTTACAGGTCACACCTTGACCAGGCGTGCCCTGTAACTCAGGCCGTCATTTAAAATTGCCTACGGCAATGGACGGCCTGAATCCCAGCTTTTATGCGCATCCTCCTGACCAATCAGCGTAGTGATTGGTCAGGGTGTGACATGTAACAACTTCCCGTCTTCATTTCGAAACTCCGTGATTTATCCTCCAGCCCTTCTGCCCGGATGTATTAATCGCAGGAATCTACCGTCTGTTCTGTTTCCTGACGTACAGTACGGTTTGTCAGCAGTTCCAGTTCTTTGATACTGGGCCATTAACTGAATTTAGCATAAGATTCGCAAAAACGCTTCATAAAAATCCTTCTCCTTGTTTTCTTTACTTTCCCATCGCGATTGGATTTTAGTTTTTCAAGAATTCCAGCCAATCTGCCACTGCTTTCTTTTTGTTCTTCATAGTACGATCTTGCTTTATATCATGATAGAATGAGGAACAAGCTTCTTTATAAATGAAAAATGCGTTAAGAAAATGTTCCGGAGTCTCTTACAGCCCCAGGTTAAATGGAATCCGGCCGCAGAGATAGAGCGGAACAGAATACTTTCTGTCCTCGATTCCGCCATAGGTGTTTTTCAGCTGATAAATAAAATCCAGCTTTCCTCTTTCCAGCAGAGCATTTGCTGTATTTGCCCTGTTTTTCCCTCTTTTTACTTCCAGGCCGTAATCCATGTTGTCTATCCGGCTTCTGACATAAAAATCCAATTCACCGCTTGTCCTTTTATCTATGGCAAACCATGGCACCTGGCCGGCTATTTCCTGTTTCCGAATCCGTCTGACAAGCTCAAGGTAGACAAAATTTTCACACAGAACCCCTTCAATGATACTCAATGGCTCTCCAGTCAGCTTCAGAAAATAGCCTGCTACCCCCAAATCATTAAAGTAATACCGGCAGTTATCTACAATATCCAGATTACTGCAATCCACACTCATACTGCAATAGCCAATCTGGTGCGACAAAAACAGCCAGCTGATGGCATAGTTCGTCATCTTTTTTGTAATTCTCCCGCTTTCTTCTTTAAAAATGATCTTCGTCAAATCTGTGGTCAGATCCGGCGTTCCTTTTTTTTCTTTCAGAAGAGTTGCCGCGATCGAAGAAAATATCTTTTCAAACATTTGCAATTCTAATGGGCTGTCAAAGTATCTTGAAGATTCTTTGACAAATATCTGGATCAGATTGCTTATCATTGCTTCACAATCCGGAATGCTTCTGCTTTCCAAATATGTGGTTACAACCTCCGGATATCCGCCAATCTGTAGATAAATATGAAAGTATGATTTTAATTCATCATATCCGGCATGATCCGATCCACCATATAAGTCAATGGATTCGTATAGTCCGCGCCTATGAAACGCATCCAGAAATTCAGGAAATGTAAGCGTGGTCATTGTAAGCACCTCTGTGTCCCCGGCTGAAAGAAAATACTCTTTTTCCCGTGTTTTTCCAAGATAAGACCCCGTCACAATAAAATGTGCCTTAAAATCTCTGGCAAATTCCCTGATCTTACTATATACAACAGATGATTCCTGGATTTCGTCAATCACGATCAGCAGATCTTCACAATCTGAAAAATCAGGGTCGTATAGCTGGAACGCTTTATAAACCGGATTGTTTTCCCGCTTCTTCCCCGGCTCCCAGCTTGCAGCCGTTTCGAGACACTGCAGAAAATCCTTGCCCGAACTTCCGATCATATTAATATAGACATGACTCTGATACTCTTTTTTGGCAAATTTTTCCAGAATATATGTTTTTCCGACCTGACGCGCTCCCTCAAGTTCCAGAACCTTATGATTGCTTTTACTTTTCCACGCAAGTAATTCCTTGTAAATGTCACGTTTTAGTTCCATGCTCCCCCTCCTTTGTTGACTGTTCTAAAAATGAATTTCTTACATAAAAGAATAGCACAAATCCGTAAGGTTTACCACTTTAAAAACTGAACATATTTGAGTAAAACAGTAACTTTTTCAAAGAATAAGAAAGAATAGTTTGACCGACAAGGTCTCTCTGGTCAGCCAGAGCAGGGGACGATTAGCGCTGTACATTTAAGGCCCCCGCACTTCACTCCACTCCCCGCAGCCTCTCCACCACCGTTCCTTTTTTTTCCATACTCCGGTAAGCCATCAGCGGCACCGCCGCGCATACTGCCAGCACAAGTGCCGATGCCGCCGCCATCGGAAGCGCCGGTACCGCAAAGGGTACCTTCCGGTAATTCATGGACTGGTACAGCGCACAGGTTGCCGCCAGCCCGGCCGTCCAGGTGACGAGCAGGGAGCCGCCCGCGAACAGAAGCCCTTCCAGCACCAGCATCTTCCGAACCTGCTTTGCGCTCATGCCGACACTTTCCATGACTGTGATCACCAGCTCCCGGCTCCGGATATTTCCCACCAGCGTATTCACATAATTCAAAATCCCGATCAGGGCCAGGATCAGCACGATCCCAAGTCCCACCTCCATCATATTTCCCTGAGCCTTTTTCACGGTCTTCATCTCATCCAGCTTGGATTCGCAGGAAATGTTTTTGGAATACCCGCTGTCTTCGACCATCCGCCGAAGCTCCGCCTCCATCTCTTCATCATACTCCTGCCGGTAGCGGAGGCTGACCTTAAACACAAAGGGATGCTCTGAAAATTCCCGCAGGGTACGGCTGCTGACGATCACTGTAGGAGCGAAGCTTGCCAGACCTCCGGTATAATAATACTCATCCGTCAGGCCTGAGATCTGAAATGTCCTCATATGCTCCGGATCCTCAAAGGCTGCGCAGGTCACTTCCTTTCCCTGTACATCCCTGTCCTTAAAATCCAGATTGTCCCGGTACAGGATGCAGGTCTCTCCGCGTAAAAATGCTTCCTCATCCACAGGCTGCGCCAGCGTACTGTTCAGATAGGAGAACTCCGCCTCATTGATCCCCACCAGGAAGGAACTGTATTCCTCCGGGTGTTCCTGATATTTCTTCCTGCCCTCCTCATAAGTCTCATATGGCATCCACATGTCATAAAACTCTTTCATCCACATTTCTGAAAAATCCGGTTCCCAGGGGACCAGGATCTCCGCGCACAATACTTCGTGGACCTCTTCCAGAGCTTCTTTCTCTTTCAGTCCCCTGAGAAATTCCTCGTCCATCACCTGCCGCCAATCCTCCCGGTCTTCTTTTTTCAGAGTCTTATTCACCAGCACCATGTCCATATCCATGTAGTTGGACACGATCGTCCGTGCCGCCTGGCTGTCCAGCAGGGTGACCAGACACAAAAACAGCGACAATCCGACAGACAGAGACAGGATCACCATTCCGGATTTCTTTTTATCCTTCATGAGCTGCTCCTTTGCCAGACGCCACAGGATGCCGCCCCGCCCGGTCCCGCGGCTTCGCTTCCCGGACTGCGCCGGACGGTATCCCAGCGCCTCCACCGGGGACGCGGCTTCCGCGATCCGTGCCGGTCTGTACCCTGCCGCAAATACCGTCAGCCCGGACAGAAGCACTGCCAGAAACAGCACCGCGGGGTGAAATGCCACCCGGACGCGTTCATTTTCTCCCAGATAGACTCCCATGGATCTCACAACCGAGGGGATCACCCAGAAGGACACGCCGGTTCCGGCAAGCAGACCGCCCCCAATTCCCGCCGCCGCAAGAATGGCCAGCTGCCGCCGCACCAGACAGCGGATCTGCCTTCCCGACATTCCTATGGTCTGCAGCAGCCCGTAATACCGGATGTTTCCGGAAACAGAAAGGTACATGATATTGTAGATCAGCAGGTAGGAGCACAGACAGGCGATAGCGGCCAGCCCCAGGATGCCCCCAAGGACCTGAACCGAAGACTCATATTCCGAATTAAAAAACAGGTTCTGCTGCTTTTCCAGGTTCAGGCTCTCAGTAAATGCCTCCTGCTTCGCCCGTGTCATGTACGTTTGCTTAAAATCGATCATATACCGTCCGGAGCCTACATTAGACAGCTCCTCCCCGGTCTGGTCGTAAAAAGCTTTGGACACAAAACAAACATTTTTGGCCCCGTATCCGTCCCACATGCCGGAGATCCGAAACTCCCCTGTAAATTCCCCCGAGCCGGTGCCGTAGGTCATGGTAAAGGTATCCCCTGTTTTTAATCCTTCCAGGCCGCAGGCCCTGAGGCAGTCCCTTTTGACCAGCACCTCATTGTACTCCCGTGGATAATGCCCCTCCATCCAGGTCCTGCCGGGCCCTCGCATTTCCTCCCAGCAGACTTCATCGTCCCAGATCAGTCCGGCATCCGGCGTATCATTCTGATCGGTCTCCACCACGTAGCCGGCTACCGCCTCAATCCCGGAGTGCAGGATGTCGGGATTTTCCCGGCACAGCTTCTCCTGCTCCGGGGTCAGTCCGTACAGATACGCGTCAAAATCCGCGCCATGAAGCCGGATATTCTGTGTCCGCTGCATTTCAAAAAAAGTGATCCCTACTGTAAAAACGCAGAACAGTAAAAAGGTAGAAAACAGGATTGCCAGAAAAATGCTGATATTCCGTCGGCGGTTGGTCCGGAAGGAACGCCTGGCCATACTCTGGATGACTGCGGTATTGTTATTTTTCAGCATGGCTGACACCGCCTTTCTCTTCCTGCTTCTCTCCATCCGCCTGAGCATCCGCTTTGGATCCGTCCATACATGAGCCTTTCGTCCCCTGATCCTTCTCTCGCTCTGCCCCGCTTCGCTCCACGATCCGCCCATCCTCGATCCGCACGATCCGGTCCGACATCTGGGCAACGTCGTTGTCATGAGTGATCAGTACCACCGTCTGCTGAAACTGCTTTGCCGCCAGCTTTAACAATCCGATCACGTCATGGCTGGTGGCGGTGTCCAGATTTCCCGTCGGTTCATCGGCCAGCAAGATCGCCGGCTTGGACACCAGGGCCCGGGCAATGGCGGCCCTCTGCTGCTGGCCGCCTGAGAGAGTACCCGGAAGCGCCTCCTGCTTCTCTTTCAGCTTCAGAAAGTCCAGGATCTCCTCCGCAAATTCCCGGTCCACATACCGCCCGTCCAGCTCCACAGGGAGCACCACATTTTCAAATACATTCAGATCCGGCACCAGATTGTAGTTCTGGAACACGAACCCCACCTTCCGGCGGCGGAACACCGCAAGCTGCTCCTTGTTCATCTCGTTTAAATTTCTCCCGGCCACATAGACCTCTCCGCCGGTGGGCACATCCAGCCCGCCGATCATGTGGAGCAGCGTGGATTTTCCCGACCCGGAGGTACCGATGACCGCCACAAACTCCCGCTCCCTGACGAGAAAATCCATGCCGTCCAATGCCTTTACTGTATGCTCCCCAAGCTGATAATATTTTTTCAGGTTTTTTGTCCTGATGATCCATGATTCCATATGCGTTCCTCCTCGTATAAACAGAGTATATCTCAAAAGAATCACAAACCGTTCTCAATCTGATATTTTTCTAACTGTGCATGTGAATCTTTTTAAGAAACAGGATCCTTATACTGTTCCGTCAGCAGCAGACATCACCCTGCATCTCTTTTTATAGAACACGATTCCATATTTTAAGATGCGACCGACACCCTCCTCAAGAAGCTCTTCTTCATATTTTTTTCGCTCAATCCGCTCCAACGCCTCCAGATTGTTTAACCCTGTAAAAATACTCTCCTTCGAGGTACGCATACGAAAATTGATGACCTGCTTGCGCGTCAGCGCAATACCATTATACCAGAAATCCCATAAGAGTTGCGCAAAAAAAATCCCGGAATCACTGACTCAATTCCGAGACTTTTTTATTGAGGTAAACCCGTTGGGGATCCCTTGTGAAACGATCGAACAGCCATCATGGGATGCTCATCTAGAAGGGATTCCAATACCGTCCCCCGTTCACTGCTTGCAGCACAAAGGAAATCCCGATCAGCCCGAAGCCCAGGATCATGGTTCCATAATCCAGCCCGGTAAACTTCCGCTCCCGATACCAGGTCCGTTTCGGCTCTTTTCCGAAGCACCGCAGCTCCATGGCGTTGGACACCACTTCGATCCGATCCATGCTGGAGAGGATCAGCGGCATCAGGATCGCCGTCGCGCCTTTCAGCCGCTTGATGATGTTCTCCTTCCCGGACAGCTCCACACCTCTTGCCTGCTGTGCCAGAGAAATGGAATGGAACTCGTCCATCACGTCCGGGATGTACCGGAGCGCCAGCGACACGGAATAGGAAATCCGGTAGCTCACTCCCAGCTTGTTCAGCGACGCCGCAAATTCACTGGGCTGCGTGGTGGACACAAAGAGAATGACCACCGGGATGGTTGCCGTATACTTGAGGATCACATTTGCATGGTACAGCAATTGCTGTGCCGTGACGCTGTATCTTCCGATCAGGTCTATGAGCACCGTCCGGGAGCCGTACAGGCTGACCCCGTGCTCCGGGGAAAACAGGTAGATCAGCAGGTTATTGAGGAACAGAAAGACCAGGGAAAAGATCAGGATCACCTTCACTTCCCTCACCTTGATCTTAGACACCCGAAACAGCACCAGCGCGCAGACCGTAAGGAGGATCAGATACCGTGTGTCGAAGGTGATCATGGCCGCCAGAACCCAGCAGAGCATACACGCCAGCTTGGCCGCCCCTGTCAGTCTGTGGATCGGAGAAACTCTGTCGATATAATTAAATAACTGGATCATCCTCTTTTTTCCTCCTTCCTATCGTTTTGTGCCGCCGCGCCGCCGGCCTGACGGTCTCTGCCTTCCTCCTCATAGTCGATAAAATGCTGCACGAACACATTGGGATCCTCGATCCCGCAGAGCAGCGACAGGTCGTAAAGCGATGTCTCCTTTAGGTTGGCCCGCTCAATGATCTCCGGGTTGGTCAGGATATTTGCCGAGGTGTCGTTGGCGATCACCTGCCCGCCGGAAAATACGACGGCCCGCTGGGCGTATTCCAGCATCAGATGCATGTCGTGGGTGATCATGACCACCGTGATCCCCCGGCCGTGGAGTTCGTTCAGAAATTCCATAATCTCCGTATAATGCCGGTAATCCTGTCCCGCCGTAGGCTCGTCCAATATGATCATCTGGGGATCCAGCGCCAATATCGACGCAATGGTGACACGCTTCTTCTGGCCGAAGCTCAGTGCGGACACCGGCCATTTCCGGAAGGGGTAGAGCCCGCAGATCTTCAAAACCTCCTCCACCTTCGCCGTGATCTCCGATTCCGGCACATTTCTCTGGCGCAGGCCGAATGCCACCTCGTCAAAGATCATGGGCTTGGAGATCATCTGGTTGGGATTCTGCATCACGTATCCGATCCGGTCGGCACGTTCTTTGATGCTGTAGCTTTTCATATCCAGCCCCTGGAATGTCAGTGTTCCCAACTGCTGCTTCTCGAACCCGCAGACCACCTTGGAAAATGTGGATTTCCCCGCGCCGTTGGTTCCTACGATTGCAAGAAGCTCCCCTTCATTGATGGAAATATTGATATCCTTCAGAGCATGAAAGCCGTTATCATATGTAAAATCAATCTTCTCCGCAGTCAGAAGCGCCTTGCCTTCCGGTTTCTCTTTTGCCAGCTTCCGAGCGTGAAACCAGGTCCGGACTTTGTGTTTGTCTTCCTCTGTCAGTGTCAGGCTCCGGATGCCGCGGGGGTGGCATTTGGGCGTGATCTTCACTCCCGCGTATTTCAGGGCGGTCAGATACAGAGGCTCCCGGATCCCGTTGTCCAGCAGTACATCCGTGGAAAGCAGTTCATCCGGCGGCGCGTCTGTCACGATCCGGCCGTCCTTCATCAGCACGATCCGATCCACGTCCCGCCACAGCACGTCTTCCAGGCGGTGCTCGATGATGATGACCGCAGCCCCGGTCTCCTCCTGGATCCGGTCTATGATCTCAATGGCCTTTTTTCCGGTGGCCGGATCCAGATTCGCCAGCGGCTCATCAAACAATAAAATGCTGACCTCATTGACCATCACGCCTGCCATAGAGACCCGCTGCTTCTGGCCTCCGGAAAGGGCATCCGGCGAGTGCTCCAGATGATCTCCGATGCCGACCTGGCGCGCCACCTGCCTGACGGTCTTTTTCATATCATCCTGCCCGACGCAGGCATTTTCCAATGCAAACGCAATGTCCTCCGCAACGGTCAGGCCGATGAACTGTCCGTCCAGATCCTGCAGGACCGTTCCCACCATCCTGGAGATCTCAAAGATGCTTAAGTGTTTTGTCTCCTTCCCCTGGATCGTCAGCTTCCCGGTGGATTCTCCCGGATACGCAAATGGGATCAATCCGTTCATACAATGGGTCATCGTCGATTTCCCGCAGCCTGACGGACCCGCGATCAGGATCTTCTCTCCGGGATAGATCTCCAGATTGATGTCCTTTAAGGTCGGCTCTGCCTGCGCGTCATACTGAAAACCAAAGTTTTCGAATTTTATGATCGGTTCTTTCACGAATCATGTCCTCCTATTTCGTTTCGCATGGAAAAAAGGGCAGCGTGCGAGCCACCCCTCCTGATGTTTTTCCTTAATCTTCCTTTTTCAAAGATCCCTTTTTCGCCCTGGTAGATGCGTACGCAAAGCACAGGATCGTACCTACAACCGCGGTAGACAGAATATTTCCCACACTGCCCACTGCTCCCTGCAGGAAAATCTTTTCCACAGGCTCGTTGTAGATCAAAATGTCCAGTCCCGGCGCGATCAGTCCCCAGGAAATCAGATGCGCGATAATCTGGACCACGTTAAAGATCACGGCGCCTTTGACACCGAATTCGCCCTTGGACAGATCAATCTTATAGCCTACGAATCCCATCGCCAGTCCGAAAAACGCGGAACCCGCAACCCAGCTCCACCATACGCCCCAGCCGCTTGCCAGGTCGCTCAAGAAATGTCCGATCAGTCCCATCAGACAGCCTGCCAGAGGACCGAACAGCATCGCCATGACTCCGATCACCGGATAGTGCACGCTCAGCTTCAGGTTCGGGATCGGAGTGGGGATTGCGATATAGGTGCTCAGCACAAAAAATAACGCTGCCCCGATACCGATTGCTACGATTGTTTTTACTGCAAAATTCTTCATGTGTAAATCCTCCTCTATTCCTTTTTATATACGCTAAAGGCCGGTTGGCCGAACGTATCAAAAGTATGATGCTTACCGTCCTGCCCGCATGCGCAAAACAGACGGCAGGCAAAAAGCCGGTGCTGCCTCTCAGCCCCGGGAATCCTTCCGGATGGCGATATGCCAGCTGTTCCCGGTTCCGATATTGTAAGCCCTTGCAAAGCTTCCCTGATTGATCGCCACCGCCATGCAGTTCAGGGAGTTCATATACAGCAGCGGTTCCCCGACATACACATCCGCGAAGGAATGGCCGTATACCATGGTATTGCGGTACAGTGTCCTGGTGTCGTTGCTGATCATCACTTCCACCCGCTCCCCGAACTCGATGCCCAGCTTTTTGAACAGCTCGATGGGGATGTTGGACCACAGGCTTCCGAAACGCACATCCAGCACGTCAATGGTACCCTGCACGCCGCCGTCCTCGGTCTCCTTTGCCGGGATCGTTGGCAGCTCCAGAACACTTTCCGGATCCATCTCCTCTCCTACCTGGTCAAATGTGATCTCCCCGGAGGCCAGCTTTGCCCCGGTAAATGCATAGACGTCCCGGCCATGGAATGTATAGGATTCCTCCGAACCCGAACGGCGGTTCTTGGATTCGTCGATCACCCGGACCGCCTCAATCCCCAGATTCCTCTTTACAAAGGTCAATGTGCCGTTATCCGGAGTCACCACGTACTGCCCGGTTTTGGTCTTTGCGACGATACTCCTTCTCGTGGAGCCCACGCCCGGATCCACCACCGATACAAATACGGTTCCCTCCGGCCAGTAGTTCACCGTCTGGATCAGACGGTAGCTGGCTTCCCATGTGTTGTAGGGTTCGATGCCATGGGTCAGGTCATAGATCTTCAGATCCGGCGAGACCCCGTAGGCCACCCCGTACATGGCGCTCACCGCCCCGTCCTCCATGCCGAAATCCGTCTGGAACACCAATGCGTTTTTTTCCATTACTTTCTTCTCCTTTTTAAATTTTCCATGGGCTTGACGCGTTACAGATAGAGTTTTCTGATCAGGTCTGTCATGAGCGCGTCCCGCTCAATACGGTATACGTATCTCATAGTATGCCTTTCCTTTGAAAATACATACCTCATCGGATCAAGCCCGTTCGTCTCATCAAAGCAGGAAGCCCCGGATATCCTCCGGGAAGCCTCTGAATCTCCCACGATCTCCGGACAGGATACAAGCCGGTCGTTCATAAAGCGCTGCCCGTCATTGAGCAGCCAGGCCACCGCCGTCACGTCCCAGATCACCTTTGCCCAGGCCGTGCCTGACGCCCATTCTTCCACTGCTTCAATGGCATATCCGGCCAGATAATCCGCCAGCGGATTCTTTCCTATAAAGTACTTCTCCAACTCCGGCCTGCTGATCGAGAAGCTCTCCACCACGCCCCAGCATGGCAGCTGAACCAACGGTACCCCGCTGTCAAACAGGATCTGTGCGGCAGCCGGATCCTCCGCCAGATTAAACTCCTCCATCTCCTCACAATGAAAGGCGCTTCCTCCCAGCCAGACGACTACCATCCGTTCTGTGATCTTCGGCTCACATAAAATTGCGGAGGCTATATTGGTTGCCGCCGCAATTCCAATCACATATAAAGGATTCTCTGCCGAATGCGTCATCGCCCTTCGGATCAGATCCTCCGAAGCTTCAGAAACCGCCGGAGCGATCCTGTTCTGCTCTTCCTGAGCGGATCTCCCGGTATGTTCCAGAAAGCGCTCCGCTCCTTTGTACACCTTTGCCTGATATTCCGGAGTGCCTGCCAGCTCCAGGAGCTTTAAGATCTCCTGATAGCTTTTCTCCATCCCGTCCTTGGGCGTATCCGCCTTTTCATTCAAAAAAGGCGCCGCATAAATGGCCTGCAGCCGGAGCCTGTCCGGATTCCGAAGCAGATATGCCAGCGCAAACTGGTCGTCCACCTCATTAAATGTATCTGTATCAATCACCACATCGACCGGATGCTCCGGACACTGCATCATGCGGATCCTCTGAGCCTCTTCCAAATAGCAGCACCTCCATACAGATTGTGCAATGTGTTCACAAAACACTTTTTATGTTCGTTTTCTTGTAGCACTTATACTATTTTAGTCTTTTCTGAGTCATCTGTCAACATGTTTTGCCCGCCCCATCACTGAATTGGCCGGATGCCGGTTACATGTCACACCCCGACCAATCACCACGCTGATTGGTCGTGAGGATGCACATAAAAGCTGCTATTCAGGCCGCCCATTGCCGAAGGCAATTTTAAATGGCGGCCTGAGTTACATGTCACACCTGGTCAAGGTGTGACATGTAACGGATGCCATGCGGCAAGCGCGCGACATCGTGTGAACAGTAACCACTATCTATCAATCCCCCGGAAACAGGATCCCCGCCTTCTTTCTGGCTTCTTCCAGAATCTCGATCACATGGATCATTACATCCAGCCGCCCATACACTGCCTCATAGTCCCCGGCAAGCATATACTCTGTGAGCTTCTGGACCTCATAGAACCGCCATTCCGGGTTGTCCTGCCAGTCAAAGGTCTCCTCTGAATCCTTTGTGACCACCCGGATCTCCGCAAGTCCGTTGCTCCCGTCCCGGATATAGATATGTCCCTTCTCGCCTTCGATCTGGAAATAGTTTACGCCCCAGGTATCCTTCGCCCCTGCCGAGCTGCTGACAAATCCGTCATACTGCATGATCAGTACCCCGGAGGTATCCGCCAGTTCCCCACAGCGGTTGGGATAATAGACCGATGACATCGGCTTTCCGAACAGCGCCGCGTTCAGGTATACATTATAAAAATTGATATCCATCAGGCACCCGCCGCCATATTCCGGATTGAATACATTGGGCACCTCCCCCTGCAGCACAAGGTCATAGCGGCTGGAATACTGGCTGTAATTCCCAAGCACCAGCCTGACCTTCCCCACCTTCGGCAGTTCCCTTTTCAGCACCTCCAGATTCGGCAGGAATGCGGTGGGTACGGCATCTGCCAGAAACAGACGCTTTTCCTTCGCCAGAGCCGTCAGTTCCCTTGCCTGGTCTGCTTTTGTACAGAAGGGCTTCTCGCAGATCACATGCTTTCCCGCCAGGAGCGTTTTTCTAGTCTGCTCATAATGCAGCAGGTTCGGCGACGCGATATAGACCGTATTCATCTCCTCATCCGCCAGAAATGCATCCAGATCCGTATAAACCCGGTCTGCCCCGTATTCTGCCGCAACCTGCCTTCCCTTTTCCTCCGTTCTGGAATAGACGGCGGTGAGCCGGATCCCATCTGTTACATTTACCTGATCCAGTATGGTGTGTACGATCGAACCGGAACCGATGGTTCCCAAACATAATTCTTTCATGCAGCCTTCTCCTTTCTACTCTCTGCCTCTGATGAAATAAGCTCAAAAGTTCTTAGGATCCCCGCTTGATAAGTACATTCCTTTTTTTGAAAATCATCAGACGGGTCTGTGGTCTGCTGTTCTGAGCAGTGACAATCCTTCTCTAGCTTTCCGGGCTTTCCTCGAGAATCCCGTCAATGATCTCCTTCCACGCCGCTTTATCCCTGGCTCCCACAACGGTATCCAATATCTTCCCATCCTGGCCGATAAAAAATGTCGTCGGCACCGCCGATACGCCGGAAAGCAGCCCGTCATTCAAGGACTCATTCAGCAGCAGATGCGGATAGTCTGCTTCGGTCTGTTCGATCAGCACCTCCACAAGCTCCAGTTTCTCTTCGTCCGCCCCTTCCGGCACATTGCTGACGATCCCGATCAGCTGAAAGTCCTCCTTGTCGTACTCCCGCGCAAGTTCTCCCAGCTCCGGCATCTCATTCAGACAAGGACTGCAGTAGGTTGCCCATACATTGACCATCGTGAGTCTGGACCCCGAAAAAATCTCCGACGTAACCGCGTTTCCCTCCATGTCATTTCCCTCAAAATCCGGTACTGCAGAAGAGTCCTTTTCCTCCTGCTCTGATACGCTTTCTGTATCCTGCCGCACAGCGCCCTCTTCGCTTTCCCCCGCGTCCGTACCTCCCGCGCAGCCGCACAGCAGGCTCACTGCCAGAATACAGGACAGCAGACACTTCTTGTAATACTTCTTCATCATAATATCCTCCTCGTATAGCCTGTGACCACTCCCTCCAAGGTCAGCAGCCGGATCCTCTTATCCAGGCTGCCTGATCTGTTTTATTGTAGCAAATCTCTGATTTAGAGTCAATTTTCTTTTTCAGACAAAAGACAAAAGACTGCGGGATCCGCTTGCTCATCCCGGATCCCGCAGTCCTTTTTTTCTGTAGTTTTACGCTCATTGCGCATATGGCAGATTGATCTGGCACTCAGTATAACACCTGTTTCACCGGCACAAACTTCGCCCGGTTCATCAGCGGATGCACCAGCCGGATTGCCCCCGGCTTCGGACATACCATCACACATGCCCCGCAGTAATAGCATTCTCCCGGATACATCACCGCCGGGTGCTCCCCTTCCTTTCCGGGCGGGAGCAGGATGTCACACTGACACACATCCGCGCACCGGCCGCAGCCGATACAGAGCTCCGGGTCATATCGAATCGGTTCGGTACTGCACGGAGACGGCTCTGCTGTAAATTCAACCTTTCTCATATCCCGCGGCCTCCCTCTCTCTGATATAATCTCCATTGCGCTTCTCATATTCTTCCCGCAGATCTCCGAAGAAGTCCAGAGGCACATCCCGGGTACATACCGCGCCGTCCTCCTGCCGGATGACGATGTGCCGCCGTTCTTCTTCCTTCTCCATCTCCGGATAATCGCCGCGCCGGAAACACAGCGGCTCTGAGCTTGCTTTCCGCTCCAGCGACGCATGCAGTACGATCTGCGCCACCGTCAGGATGTCCAGCACTTCATGGGTGCGCATCAGTTCATGTGGGTTGGACGCAAAAAGCCTTGGAACGATCTCTGTCTCAAAGCTTTTCAAAAGATCCAGCCCTTCTCTTAACAGCGTCTCGCACTTCACCCCGCCGCAGTAATTCTGCATGGCCTTGGCAATGGCCATGTTCAGTTCCTTCCATCCCATGCCCTTTTCCCGGCTTACATAAAGTGGCTGGTATAACCGCTTTTTCTCCGCTTCTATGTCCTCTCCAGGCACCTCTGAAAGCGCCTCTGTCCGGGCAGCCGCGTCCGCAGCCTTTCTTCCCGCGTAATACCCGGTAGCGCAGGCAAAGCCCGCGCAATCCGAGGCATAGAGCTGGTCGCCCGCGGCATAGATCCCCTCCAGATTTGTTTTCAGATCCCAGTCATGCATCAGTCCCCCCGGCGCGCCGAAGAACTGCCGTTCCTGCTCCAGGAAGCTGGCGGACTGCCAGCCTGTTCCATAGCTTTGGAGCATATGCTTTTTGGGGTCAAAGCCCCGTTCCGTATAATTCTGAAAAATGGGGATCTTGGTTTTCGCCTCTTCTCCCACCATCATGCCCCAGATGACCCTCCGCTCCTCCTCGGGCATCCGGCTTAAGTCCGCATAAAAGGGCAGCTGATAGCCCCGCTCCATAAGAGTTTCAAAGTCCAGCGTCTCAGGGCCTCTGTATTCATATTTGGGATTGTCGATGACGCCCCCTTTCAGGAAAAATTTCTGTCCGGGCGCCGGATCATACCGCTGGGACACGGTTTTCAATTCGTTTCCGTCCCGGTCTACATAAGGGATCTCCACTCCTCTGGCATCCACCATCGTGGCCGCGTACCAGGTGTTGTGGTTGTTCCCCGCGCCGTAAGGAGGAAAGCTTCTGCCTGCCGCGGAAAATTCGGCCCGCACGGATTTTTCCATCATCGTAAATTCCATCCCGGCCCGCCAGCCCATGGCGTGTCCGCTTCCAATGCTCTGTAAGGGGCGAAATTCACACAGCCCGGTCAGATCCGGATCAAAGAGCCACACCCTTGCCGGCCTGGACATGGCAAGTACCGTAGCCTTCGCCCGGAAAATATAGAACTTCCCGGTATGCACATCCATTCCGAAAGCTCCCGCGCCCCGCCTGTTTCCCTTTTCTCCCGTCAGGATCAGGCCGGTGGCTTCCGTCCGTTCCAGGACCCGGATGCCCAGCCGCTTCATTTCCTTCGCCAGGGCGGGCTTGAAGGTGGAGCCCCAGACCCGGATAGTAAATTTGTTCTTATAATCATAGGCAAACATCAGCTTGCTCTTCTCATCCCGGAACCTGGCCCCTGCAAATTCATCTTCCGTATCCCGGATCTTCCCGCCGAATGCCTCCAGATCCAGAAGCCGGTCATATCCTTCCCGGCACTCGATATAATGGGCGATCCCATTGCTGTACCCGTCCTGCTCCCGGACATAAGCCCCGGCGATCTCCTCCGGAGTGACACCGGAGCAGGGATTGGTGCAGGCCGATTCCCAATGGTCAAAACCGGTTCCGGCGGCTCCGCTTTTCTCCACCGCCCCCTTTTCCACCAGGGTCACCGACTGCCCCTTCCTGGCCGCCGCAATGGCCGCAAAGCAGCCGGACAGGCCGCCGCCCAGGACCAGCACGTCGCTGTCGATGGTCTCCTCCTGGTCCATTTCATTTTGATAAGGCCATTTATATTCTACTTTACTCATTCAAACTCTCCTGAATCTTCCATTTCTCAGATCTCATGCGCCCCGCGGCATGCCGCAAAATGTCCTTCTCCTGCTTCCTTCAGCGGGATCTCTCCCTGCCTGCAGGCATCCACGACATAGGGGCAGCGCGCCGCAAAACGGCAGCCGGGCGCAGGATTCACCGGGCTGGTAACCTCGCCCTGCAGAAGCTCTCTCTCCTTATGGCAGGATTCCACACTGGGAATCGGGATTGCCGCAAGCAGCGCCTTCGTATAGGGATGCGCCGGATTAGAGAACATTTCCTTTGCTTCCGCACGCTCCACACATTTTCCAAGGTACATAACCATGATCTCATCCGAAATATGCCGCACGGCGGAAAGGTCGTGGGTGATGAATACATAGGTCAGCCCCATTTCTTCCTGGAGATCCATCAGAAGATTGAGGATCTGGGCCTGGATCGACACGTCCAGCGCCGAAACCGGCTCATCGCATACCACAAATTCCGGCTCCAGAATGAGCGCCCTCGCGATCCCGATCCGCTGTCTCCTTCCTCCGTCCAGCTCATGGGGATAGGCTGACGCCAGGCGGCTTGCAAGCCCGACCGTATCCATCATACGGCTCACCTTTTCGTCCACCTCCGCCCTGGATCCGCAGGTTTTGTTCACCAGCAGCGGTTCGGCGATCAGCTGGCGTACATTCATACGCCCGTTCAGGCTGGCGTAAGGGTCCTGGAAGATCATCTGGATCTTCGGCCGGATCTTCTTCATTTCCTTTTTCCCCAGCTTGGAAAGCTCCGTGCCCTTGAACAAGATCTCCCCGTCCGTCAGGGGATCCAGACAGAGAAGGGTCCGGCCAAGGGTGGATTTCCCGCAGCCGGATTCCCCCACGATCCCAAGGGTCTTGCCTTTTGCTATGGAAAAGCTCACATCATCCACCGCATGAAGCATCCCCGCCGGCGTCCGGAAATATTTTTTCAGATGGTTCACCTCTATCAGATTTGATTCCATGATTCACCTCCTCACTGCCCCGCAAGATGGCAGCGGATCTGATGTCCTTCCTGCTCCCATACCGGCGGCGCCTCCTGCCGGCACTTCTGTGTACAGCGTCCGCACCGGGGCGCAAACCAGCACCCTTGCGGTTTTTCCGTGGGATCCGGCATCAGCCCTTCGATCGGCTTCAGCCTTTTGCTGTCCCCGGTCAGGCTGGGCAGGGAACGGAACAGTCCTTCCGTATACGGATGGTGCGTCTCTCCTGTAAAGATATCCCGCAGGCTGCCGTATTCCACGATCTCTCCGGCGTACATAATAGCCACCTTGTCGCAGGTCTCCGCCACCACGCCCAGGTCATGGGTGATCATGATGACGGAGGTCTTGTATTTCCTCTGCAGGTTGCAGATAATGGTCAGGATCTGGGCCTGAATGGTCACATCCAGGGCGGTGGTAGGCTCATCCGCGATCAGCAGATCCGGGTTGCAGATCAGCGCGATCGCGATCACCACCCGCTGACGCATACCGCCCGAAAACTGGTAGGGGTATTCTACCTTCCGTTCCTTCGGAATCCCTACCAGCTCCAGAGTTTCCTCCACCTTTTCCTCAATCTGTGCCTGGGACAGATTGTCCTCATTGTGGAGATATACCGCCTCTCCGATCTGCTTCCCGATGGGCAGCACCGGATTCAGCGCGGTCATGGGATCCTGGAAGATCATGGAGATCTTGCTCCCCCTGACCTTCAGCATATCTTGTTCGTTCAGCTTTAGAAGGTTCCGGTCCTGAAACCGGACCTCCCCATTTGTGACCCGTGCCGTCCGTTCCGGCAAAAGTCCCAGGATCCCAAGGGCGGTAGTTGTCTTTCCCGCCCCCGTCTCTCCTACCAGTCCCAATGTCTCACCGGCATCCAGCGAAAAGCTGATCCCATTGACCGCATACACCGTCTCCAGATCCGTTTCATATTGAATGGCAAGATTTTTCACATCTAACACTGTCTTTTTCATTGCTGTTCTCCTTCATCAAGAAAGCGCATAGGGATTTCAGTCCTTCAGCTTTGGATCCAGCGCGTCGGTCAGTCCGTCTCCCACCAGGTTAAAGGACAGGGAGCTTAAAATAATAAACAGCCCCGGAAACACCAGCAGGTAGGGCGAGGTAAAGATATAGGTCTGCGCCGCGGACAAAAGCGCCCCCCATTCCGGAGACGGCGGCTGAATGCCCATACCGATGAAGCTTAAGCCTGCCGCGGACAGGATCATATCGGAGATCGCCATCGTCGTATTGACAATGATGGGCCCCATGGCGTTGGGCAGCACATACCGGAAAATGATCCTGGCGTTGGATGCCCCGTA
Source organism: Schaedlerella sp. (assembly GCF_056796775.1). Classification (NCBI taxonomy): domain Bacteria; kingdom Bacillati; phylum Bacillota; class Clostridia; order Lachnospirales; family Lachnospiraceae; genus Schaedlerella; species Schaedlerella sp. The sequence goes on along the minus strand of NZ_JBQIKP010000058.1, from coordinate 3,772 downwards.
GGACCGGGCCACCTCCACATAGTCCTGCTCCGCCACCGTCAGCACCACCGACCGGATGAGCCGGACATTGCCCGGAATGCAGGAAATGGTAATGGCAACAATCAGATTGCGCACACTGGTACCAAGCGCGGCCACTACAGCCAGGGACAAAAGGATCGGCGGAACGCACATGAACACATCCACGATCCGGCAGATCACGTTGTCCACCATGCCTCCGAAATATCCGGCGCTGGCCCCCAGTACCGCGCCTGCGGCCAGCGCCATCAGGCTGGTTGCCACGCCGATAAACAGGGAATACCTGGAGCCGTGCACCACCCTGGCAAAGAGATCTCTGCCAAATTCATCGGTGCCGAAGAAATGCGCCGCCGAGGGTCCCTGCAGACGGTCCGCCCCGACCTGCTCCACACATCTGGCGTAAGGTACGATCAGGTCAGCAAACAATGCCATGCCCACCAAAAGTACCAGGATGAGCAGCCCTGCAACGGCGGATTTATTTTTCCGAAAGCGGCGCCAGAATTCCGCAAACTGTTCTCTTGTTCTGGAATGACTGTTATTCACGGCGCTTCCCTCCATTCTGATATTTTGCCTTGATCCTGGGATCGATAAAGGCATACAGCACGTCCACGATCAGAATGATGAGGCTGAACAGGACCGCCAGAAATAACGTCGCTCCCATCACCACCGGAATATCCTTCTGCCGGATTGCCGTGGTGATCAGCGTCCCCATGCCCGGCATGGCAAATACGGTCTCTGCGATAATCGCTCCTCCTAAGGACGCGCCGAAGCTGGTTCCCAGGGTGGTGACTACCGGAAGCAGCGCGTTTCTCAGGGCGTGCTTCCAGATGATCCGCTTCTGGGAGGCCCCCTTCGCCCGGGCCGTGCGGATGTATTCCTGGCGCACGGTCTCCAGCATGGCGGAACGGGTCAGACGCAGAAGCCCTGCCGCCGAGGTCATGCAGACCGTGATGGACGGCAGGATAAACGCTTTCAGGCTGCCCGCCCCGTAGGACGGCAGGATCCCTAACTTCATGGAAAACAGAAGCATCAGCATCAGCCCCAGCCAGAAGCCCGGGATCGAAGCAAAGATCAGGGCCACCACCACCAGCGTCTGGTCCAGCGCCGTGTACTGCCTGACCGCGGACAGGATACCGAGGGAGATCCCGATTACCGAAGCCGCGGACATGGAGATCAGTGTCAGCAGAAATGTATTCGGAAAACGTGCCATAATATCATGGATGACCGGCTGCCTGCTCTGGTAGGAATTGCCCAGGTCAAAGTGCAGTACCACATCGCCGATATAATTGAAAAACCGGATAAAAAATGGTTTGTCATAGCCAAATTCCGCATTCAGCGCGGCAATATCCTCCGGCTTCGCCGTGATCCCCAGGATGATCGAGCCCGGATCCCCCGGTGTCAACGAGAGGATGGTAAACACAAGAAATGCCACTCCCAGAAGAACAGGGATCATGTATAACAGGCGTTTGGCAACATATTTATACATAGAATGAACAGCCTCCTTATTTCCAGCTGAAATTGTAGATTGAGTAAATCCCTTCATACGGGAATTCCTGGCAGTCCAGGCCGCTGTTGTGGGCATAGAGCGTCAGCGGATTGCACAGAACCGCATAGATCGCTTCGTCCTGCGCCTTGGTCAGGATCTGGTCAAAAATCTCCGCCCTTGCGTCTGTGTCCGCCTCGGTCCGCGCCTGTGAAAACAGGCTGTCCATCTCCTCATCAGAGTACCGAGCATTGTTCGCCGTGCCGATGTAGTCCGTGGTAAATGCCATTTCCAGCTGCTGGGAATCTCCGTCCAGAGTCATTTCCAGAGCCGTGATGTCGTAGTTTCCGCTGGTCAGGTCATCGATGTACGCATTAAATTCTTTGACGTCAATGGTCACGTCCAGTCCCACTGCTTTCAGATCGTTCTGGATCACCGTCGCGATGTTGGAATATTTTTCCGCAACCAGGATCGTCCCCAGGTCATAAGGCGATGTGATGCCCGCTTCCTTCAAAAGCTTCTTCGCCTGCTCCGGGTCGTATGTATACTGGGGCTGGTCCTCGGAATATCCGAACCGGTCTTTGGAGCAGATGTTGGAATTGACCTCTGCCTCGTCATCATAGCAGACCGCAACTACATTTTCCCGGTTCACTGCGTAATTGATGGCCTGGCGCACCTTCACGTCATCGAAGGGAGCCTTTTCCGTATTCATGGACACATAGGTAAATCCGGAATTGCCCACCTCTTCCACCTGGATCGCGTCATCGCCTGAGAGCTGCGCAATGGTGGAGGATTCAATAGTGGCAAAATCAATCTCCCCGGTCTTCAGCGCAACGGCTGTGGTAGACTGATCCGGGATCACCTCAAAGGTCACGTTCTTGATCGCCGCCTCGCCTCTGTAATAACCGTCATAGGCTTCCAGAGTCACCTTGCTGCCCTTTTCTCTTCCTACATATTTATAAGGTCCGCTTCCCACCGGCTGATTTACAAAGTCATCCTCCGACTTCTCATAATACGCCTTCGAAGCAATGGATACCTGGCAGACTCCCAGCAGGAACGGAGAATAGGGCGCGTCCAGATGGCACACCACCGTTGTGTCGTCCGGCGTCTCCACACTCTCCAGGCCGATCACCTGGGCTCCCTGGTATTCCGAAGCCATATAAAGCTCCAGAGAAAACTTTACATCGGCGGAGGTCAGCGCCGTTCCGTCGTGGAAGGTCACGTCATCCCGCAGCTTGAACGTATAATCCATGCCGTCCTCGCTGATCTCATAGTCCTCGGCAATCCTTGGCTCCGGATCGTGCGCTCCGTCCGGATTCATGAACATCAGCGGATCATAAATCTGGCTTAAAATGGTGTGCTCCACCGTAGTACTGAAGTCCGACGGGTGAAGGGTATCCACGTCCACATCTGTGGCAATGGTAATGGAATCCTTCCCCGCGGAGTCTGCTCCCGCATCCTCCCCTGTGCCGGAACCGCCGCCGGACTGTCCCTGAGACTGCCCGCCGGAGCCGCCGCATCCCACCAACGCCGCGGCCAGCACAGCCGCCAGCAGCATCACTGCTTTCTTTTTCATTTCATTCATCCTCCTCTTTTCCTACTGTGCTTCTCTTGGTCAAAACGGAAACTCATACTGTGAAAATGCGTTAATCAGATCAATGCCTGCTTCAATATCTTTTTTCGATACCACGGCGCTCTGGCTGTGGGGATATCTTGTTTATCTATATACAGCTTTCCCGAGTTATTGGCCGCCTCTTCGATGGTTCCCTGACAGCTCACCACCCCGGTCATCCCGTTTCGGAACCGTACCCGGCTGTTGTAGGCAGATCCGGTCCAGTTCCAGCCCAGGCTGCAGACCCGCAGCCTCCCGTCCGATTCAATCTTCTTTACCATGAACCCGATCTCATCCATATGCGCGGCAAACATGATCCGTTTCCCCTTGCCGCCGCCCGTGCCCTTTTTCCGCACGATCAGGTTCCCCACCGCATCCTTGATGATCTCATCCGCATAAGGGGCCGCTTCCTTTTCAATGAAGGCGGCGACCTCCTTCTCATACCCGGAGACACCCCAGAGCTGGGTCAGTTGTTTTAACAGATTCTCATCCCTCAAATTGATGAACCTCCTTTTTTCTTAACTTCCGATTTTATGGCATTCTGCTATGATACTTTTTCACAATAAACGACCCCGCAGCAAGCTGCGGGGTATTGAGAGAGGTCGCCCCACTACATATAGTCGAATATGCTATACTGCTTTGCCTCCGGTTCTTTTTTATAT
>NZ_JBQIKP010000057.1:0-27747 GCF_056796775.1 Schaedlerella sp. | reverse complement strand
ATCCTGAATGTGTATGAGAACATCGTCCTGCCGGTGGAGCTGGACGGGGACACGGTGGATCAGAAGTTTTTGGACGAGATCGTTCACCTGCTGGGACTGGAAGATAAACTGAAAAATATGCCGAACAATCTTTCCGGCGGCCAGCAACAGCGTGTGGCTATCGCCCGCGCCTTGATTACCAAACCGGCTATTGTGCTGGCCGACGAGCCGACCGGAAACCTTGACAGCAAGACCAGCGCCGAGGTGCTGGGGCTTATCAAGCGTACCAGCGCGGAGTTCCGGCAAACTGTTGTGATGATTACCCACAATAACGACATAGCCCGTCTTGCAGATCGGATTGTCCGCATTGAGGACGGAAAGATTGTGGAGTAAGGAGGTGGCAGGCTATGACATGGCCTTTTGAAAATGATACCAGCGCCATTACAAAGAAGCTGGCAAAGAAAAGTTTGCAAAGCGAGAAGCGCCGGAATCTGATGGTGGTGATCGCCGTTGCGCTGGCGGCGTTTCTAATCTGCTTTACGGGAATTGTGTCTACCTCCCTGACACAAATACAGCGCAATCAGGTTGCCGATACTTATGAGGCGGTTTGGCTGGGCGTAGAGGAAAACGATATTGAAACCCTAAAAGGACTGCCGGAGTTTGAGCGCGTAGGCGGCTACTATATACTGGGTGAGGAACTTTCGGAACAGGGCTATCATGCGTCCTATGTGTATTGTGACGCTCAAATGATGGAGATTACCAAGGCGCAGATGGAGTTGTTAGAGGGTCGGGTTCCTGAAAAAGCAAATGAAGTTGTCGTAAGCGAATACTTTCTTTCCACCTATGGACACAATGCCAAGATCGGGGACACTGTGACCTTAGACACCGAGAGCTTTCATGGTGATTATGTCGTTACCGGCATTATGGACAGCGTAAATGAGAAAGAAGCAAATACCTGCGCTATCATTCTTTCCAACGCTGCCCTGACAGAATGGGATGGGTTTGACCCGGCTGGTTATCGTGCCTATGTCCATTTCAAAAACAGCGACCAGTTGGGCGAAGAACTGATGACCTCTTATTGCAGGGAGATTGCGGAGGAATATCAGCTTCCTACCCCCAGCATGAACAACAGGTATTTAACCTATGCCTCCAAACAACCCTTTGACGACTTTACCTTGATGGCTGGCGTGATTGCCCTTGTTCTGATTGGCGGCTACATTGTGATCCAGAGTATCTTCCGTATCTCCATCAATGACAAAATCCAGAGTTACGGGCAGCTTCGGACGATTGGTGCAACGCCAAAGCAAATCAAGCGGATTGTAAAGCGGGAGGGACGCAAACTCGGCAGTATCGGAATTTTGATTGGCACAGTGCTGGGCGTATGCGCTGGTTTTCTCCTGTTTTCCAAGGGATTTAACGCTGTTTCCTATGTGGTTATGATTTCCCTGACACTCATAAGCTGCTGGTTTATGGTGTCTATTTCCATCCGTAAGCCAGTAAAGATTGCGGCAGGGATTTCCCCAATTGAAGCTGTCCGTTTTACCCCGGCACAAAAGAATATCCGCAACAGGAAAAAGAACATCAAGCTCAATCCTGTTTCAATGGGAATTGCAAATTTTAAGCGCGACCGAAAAAAGACCGTTGCTATTGTAGCCTCATTGAGTTTGGGCGGAATTATCCTGCTTGTGGTATCCTCCATTGTTTTGCTGCGCTCCCCAGAGGCACTTGCAAGACAATCTTTCCCGGATGGTGACTATAAGGTTTATCTGGATTCAAAGTTGTCAGAACAAGAAGTCATGGCAGCAGGAAATCCACTGAATGAGGAACTCAAACAGGAAATTTTGTCTATTGACGGTGTAACCGATGTGATTGCAAAAAGGCAAAGCCTTCATATAAATTATAACGTCAACGGAATTGAATATGGTGGTATGTGTGATATACTGACTGATCAAAATTATTCTAAGGTTGAAGCTTCATTGATAGAGGGCACTATGCCGACGGATACACACAGCATCCTAATTGATTCGGCAACAAGTAACCGTGAACATATAGGTGTCGGAGAAACAGCTGAACTTATCTCCGGGAAATCAACCATTCCGGTTACTATATCCGGGGTGTTTAACAATAATCTGGATAATGGACATGGAACACATCACTTTGACGGTGTATTGGAATTTGCACCGGAAGCATTGTTCCATGAACTGCACCCGGAAATCACCTCTTTCGATTATTCATGGAGCATTGTAAGTGATCCCCAAAAAGCGGATCATGTGAGGGATGAATTAAAAAATATTATATCCGCTCATACGGATATTGCATTAGATGATATTAACACTGTAATTGAGTATGAAAAAAATATAAATTCTTTTGTATTTGGCAGTATGGAGGTACTTTCATGGCTGGTATTCCTCTTTGGCGTTATCAACCTAATTAACACGACCCTCTCTAATCAAATGTCCAGAAAACAGGAAAACAGTGTTTTGCGTTCCATCGGACTGACCCAAAAGCAGCTATGTAAAATGAATATCTGCGAGGGGCTGTGCTATGCATTCTTTGCAACATTGGCGACGCTGATCGTTGGGCTTCCGGCTTCCATCTTTGCTTGCAGCAAATTTAGTGTAGGAGCTTTTGCCGGAAAAGTAGTGCCTTACAAATTCCCGGTTTTGGAAATGGGTCTGTTCATTCTGGTATTGTTCGGAATGGAGCTGATTTTGTCTGTATGGACAGTCCGCAGACAGAAAAAACAATCTCTGATTGAACAAATGCGGGCGATGGAATAATAGTATGGGATCGGCGGGGCGGCGTGTGCTGCTCCGCCTTTTTCGCCTTTTCTCAAAAAAATTTTTGAAATGTCCGAGCGTTGTAACAATTCAGCCTGTTTTTTTGTCGAAATCAAAGGCACCTCGGACATTTGTGTAACATTTGTAGTTTATGCTTGTGGTAAATCAATATTGGGGGTGAGGACACATGAAAAAGATACTGCTGATCGACGACAGCGACACCTATACATGGTGTCTGCAAAAATACTTACAGCACCGCGGTTACCCGGTGAAAACGGCTTGTACGCTGAAAGAAGCGCGGGCCGCCATCCAAGAGGAAATGCCGCTGGTGGTCTGCTGTGATCTCGACCTGCCGGACGGTTCCGGCATGGACTTTCTGGACGAGGTGCGGGCCGCAGACAAGGAACTGCCTTTTATTCTGGTGTCCTGCCATGATAAAGAGGACTACGAACAGGAGGCCAAGCAACGGGGTGCGACGCTGTGTATGGACAAAATGAAAGGGATGCTGCTACAGGATATGCTGGTGGAATACGCCTACCGGCAGTTATCTGGCGAAAAGGCCCCGACTTTTCACAAGCTGCTCTTTGTCCATGCGGAAGATACCAGCGCCGGAGTGCTGCGGGCTACTATGCTGCAAAAGGGCTTTGACCTGATTCTGGTTCCCTCGATTGCAGACGCTAAGCGCCGGATTTTTGAGGATAAGGAAATAGAACTGATTTTGTGTGATGTGGAACTGCCGGACGGTACAGCAATGGAATTGTTTCATGCGCTGCGGCGGGTGGAGGGGATGTTCCAAATGAAGAATCCCCCTGTCCGGCTTCTGCCGTTCTTTATCCTCACCGAGAACAGCGACCTTGCCACGGAATATGAATATCGGCATGAGGGCGTGAACGACTATATCATCTCCCCGGTAAATATCCCGGAGCTGATACGGAGAATTATGTATTTTGTTGAAGATTCAAAATAATGGTAAAAATCTTGAAATAAAGTTGATAGAGAAGAGCAAAACGCATTGATTTTAAGATGAGATTTGGCTGTTAGACTTTTAATGTTGAGGGAAGACGCTTTTTAGGCATAACAAAGCTAACGTAAGTCCAAAACCTACGAAAATCAGAGAGTATTCAGTTACAAAAGTCAGGCAGTCCGTTTTAAAGATTTTAGCTTGCGGTAGGATTGACCGGAATTGCCAGTAACTGCAGCAATGGCAACAGCCAAAAGACTGATATGGGCAAGTGTGTTTAGGTTTGCAACGGAGGATTTGTTTCTTACCCACATCCGTTCCTGCCCCGTGTTTTTAAAACGGGGCAAGAGAGTTCCCCTAAATTTGTTCGTGATTCTTATCATGCTTCACCTACAAAAATCAAAAATGTCCTGACAGAAATACAGGAAGGCGAACTTTATCTTTGCCTGGAGCACCGTATTGTAAGAGTCCGGGAGCGAGTTATCTCTCTGACAGGCAAAGAATTTGACATACCGGCATTACTGGCTGCCAACCCAAAGCGTGTTTTTACTTATGAATTGATTACCGATATAGTCTGGAAAGAGGATTATAATTTCTATTCAAGGAAGGCAATCCATAACCATGTGAGCAAACTTCGGAAGAAACTAAGGTTTGAACCCAATCTGCCAAATTATATTGAGAGTGTTGCCGGAATCGGGTATAAATTTGAATATCTGTCTGCTCCATAGAAAATCCGTCGCAGGAACAACTGCGGCGGATTTTTTTGACAAATTTTTATGCAGACGGCAACTTTCCTCTTAAAAATGTACGGATATATGAGGGGTTTATTTTATAACCGCTTACCCGAACACGGCAATTATGAATTTTTTGTGAAATTTGCAAAATACCCCCGTCATTTTGCCCCAAAAATGAACTGTATAGTAGAGGGATATTTTTTTACGGTAGGAAGGAGGCGTTTTTATCCACAATCAGATTCCAGTAATGAATTATCCGCAGTACCGCCGGATGCGTAAACTGGTACACGAGTGCTGCAACTACGATAACGGAAACTGTATTCTTCTGGACAACGGGGAGGAATGTGTCTGCGTCCAGAGTATTTCCTATTCGCTTCTCTGCAAATGGTTCCGCTGCGCTGTCCTGCCGCTGGACGGACCGCTGGAAACGGCGCTGCTGTTCCGGGAGGAATTAAAACGCTGCGTGGTCTGCGGCCAATCATTCCTTCCCGGTTCCAACCGGGCAAAATACTGTAAACTCTGTGCAAAGAAAGTCCACCGCAGACAGAAAACAGCCAGCGACAGGAAAAGGCGGCTCCAATGCGGACAATTAGAAGCAAAAAAGCCTTGAGATTATTGGCGTTTCAGGCTGCGGTCAACGGGTATGAGGGATAAATCCCCTGCTCCCCTCTAAAACCTGCTTTTAACTGTCCGCAGGACGATTTTAACCTAAACGGGATTTCCCCAGATAGGTGTTGGTTTCTACTTTGCCAATTTACCGCTTTTGCCATTTCCACCTATATGGGATTCTCCAATACTGGATTTTCAGAGACTGGAAAACCTGACGCTCCGGGCAGCCCTGTTCCTCTCTTTCCGGCGGCGGATTTCCAGACGGCCTTGACGGCCCATATTTAGACGGAAATTAAAGAGAAAAAGTTAATAACAAGAAAGTCAATATCAATCCAATCAATCAGGGAGGGATTGATGGAAAGGAGTACATAATGCAAAATGATTTTTTGATGCCTTACAAAGAGGACAGCGGCGTACCGCCCTATCTGCCGTTTCCTCGTTTTCTGGTGCCGATGGACTTATCCAACGATGCAAAGGTACTGTATGCCCTGCTCTTAGACCGGGTGGGTATTTCCAGAGAAAACGGATACATAGAACCGGACGGGCGGATTCGTCTCTACTTTACGCTGGAAGAAGCAAAAGGAAAACTACATAGGAGCAGGCAGGTGGCGACTAGGGCATTTCAGGAATTGGAACGCAACGGTCTAATCATCCGTAAAAAACAGGGGCTTGGCCGTCCGGCGGTCATTACGCTGAATATTTTGCCTGCAAGGAAGGAGCGTGATGGGATTGTGTAAGCCTGTGGATTTAAGCAAACTTCCAAAAAATCTGAAACCTGAAATTGCCGAGCGTGTGGCAGAGCATTTCAAAGACGGCGTTTTCGAGTTTGATTTCAGCACAGAAGAAATGATTGCCGTTGAAGGGAATACGGTCTATCATGTCATCCCCCATTATACGGAGGGAGAGGCGGAAAGCGTACTGGACAAGCTGCGCCGTATCATGGCAGGAAATTTGGAGGAAACCGAATGAAAGCTGCTGAAAAAAGAGGAACGGCACGTTATAATATAGGCAACCGTTTACCTGGCTGTTATCCCGATATACGGGAGGAAAGGAGCTACTATGAACCAGCAGCCAGATAAGATCACAGCGTTATATTGCCGTCTAAGTCAGGACGATGCTCTTGATGGGGAGAGCAATTCCATCACCAACCAAAAGGCGTTATTGTCCAAATATGCGGCGGAACACGGATTCCGCAATCCCATGTTTTTCGTGGACGACGGATTCTCAGGAACGAATTTTCAAAGGCCCGGATTTCAGGAAATGATGAAATATGTGGAAGATTATTCGGTTTCTACCCTGATTGTCAAAGACCTGTCCCGTCTGGGCCGGGAATATTCCTATATGGGGCGGCTACAGGATTTCATTTTCCCCGCCTACGATGTCCGGTTTATCGCCATCAACGATGATGTGGACAGCGCAAAGGGCGAAAACGACTTCGCCGTGTTCAAAAACGTATTTAACGATTATTACGCAAAGGACACAAGCAAAAAAATCCGGGCAGTCGTAAAAATGCGCGGAGAAGCCGGGGAACATATCGCCAGCAATCCGCCCTACGGATATATCAAAGACCCGGAGAATAAAAAGAAATGGATTGTAGACGAGGAAGCCGCAAAGGTGGTGCGGCGTATCTTTGACCTATGCATTGCGGGCAAAGGCCCCATGCAGATTGCAAAAATCCTGACTGCCGACAGGGTATTGACGGTTACTGCGTATAACGCCAGACAGAAAGGATGGTCCATGCCGGATAACCTGTACCAGTGGTGTGCGAAGTCTGTCGCTGGAATACTGGAGCGGCCGGAATATACTGGCTGTACCGTCAACTTCAAGACCTATACCAAATCCCTCAAATTCAAGAAGCGGATGGAAAACCCGAAAGAAAACCAGAGGGTATTTGAAGATACGCAGCCGGCGATTATTGAACGTGGACAGTGGGAACGGGTACAGGTGTTAAGAGCCAACAAGCGCAGGCCGACAAAGACAGGGAAAACCAGCATTTTCTCCGGACTTGTCTACTGTGCCGACTGCGGTGCGAAGCTCTATTACTGTACCTGCAACACCTACAAGGATGATTCACAGGATCATTTTGTCTGCTCCAACTATAAGAGCAATACAGGTTCCTGTAAAATCCACTACATCCGGGAAGTCACGCTTTATAGGCGGGTTCTGGAATGTATTCAGGGGACGCTGACCTATGTGCGCTTGTTCCGGGATGATTTCACCCAGGAAATGCTGGCGCAGGACGAAGCCAGCCGGAAGGCGGAACTGGCACAGAAGCGGAAAGCCCTCTCCGGGGCGCAGAAGCGCATGGAGGATTTGGACAAGATCATCCAAAGGCTTTATGAAGATTCCGTTCTTGGCAAGCTGAGCGACCTCCGCTTTCAAAAACTTTCGGCACAGTATGAAGCGGAGCAGGCGGAAATTCAGCAGCTTGCAGCTTCGCTGGAGAGAGAAATTGAAAATGAAGCCAGACAGATTGCCGATGTGGGGCGTTTCCTCCAGCTTGCCGACAGGTATTCCGATTTGCAGGAGCTGGACGCCGCTACGGTAAATGAGCTGATTGAAAAGATTGTGATCCACAGCCCAGAGAAGATCGGCGGGAAGAAACATGTCACGATTGAAGTCTATTTTACCTATGTGGGGAAAATCCGGATTCCACTTGCCAAACCGGAACTACTGACAGAAAAACCGGCGTGACCTCTGCCATGCCGGTTTTTCCGGAAATTCTATTTACTTCCTTATGGGCATCCGCCCAAAGGTTATACCATTTTTTGTGTCTTACATAGTATCCTGGATAAACCGGTAGCCCACGCCGCGTATGTTTTCAATGCGGCAGGAGGTACAGCCTGCTTCCTCCAGTTTTCTGCGTATACGGTTCAGGCAGGAGTGGAGCCCGTTGTCGGCATCCCGCAGGTAATCTTCACCCCATACGTCACGGTAAAGCTGCTCATTTGTAAATACCCGCCCTGGACTGGATGCAAGCAGGCAGAGCAGGTTGAATTCATACCGGGGAAATTCCGTTTCCTGTGAATTGATAATAACTTCGTGGTAATCCACGTTGATAAACAGATTTCCCCTTGAAATAATGCTGGATGGCTGCTGCTTTGTCTGGTTCAGTTCCGTATAGCGGCGGATCAGTGCAAGGCCGCTTGCAATAGTTTCTTCCAGATAGCTGTCCGACCACCTGATGTATTCGTCCGCCCCTGCTTTAATCGCAGCCGTTTTTTCCGTACTGTCATACTGCCGGTCTAAAACCAGGACCGGGGCTTTTGTCAGTCCCCTTATAATCTTTAACGGCGGTAAGTATTGCTGCCCGTCTGAAAATATAACAGCCAGCAGGTAATCCGTATTCCCTGACAGTTCGCCGGCCACTTCCCCCGCATCCTGGACGATGCGGGCGGATATGCCTTTTTTCTGCCATTCTCCCTGAAGGTCAGCCAACTGTGGTCTTTCATGGCATAATATCAATATCCATCGTTCCATAATTGCCCCCTTCTTTCGTTATCACAATATGAATGTTTCTGTTCTGCCACCTTTCTATCCCATCCGGAACCAGATTCTGTTACTCCACTTACGGTTCAGGGATATCATCAATCGTCCTCCTGTTTCTTCTTCACCACAAAGAATACACCGATCCCCATGATGACCACCAGCGCGCCGGCCACGATAAACCACCACGGCCTCCACGCCTGCCCGGCCTGCGGGTTTTCCCCTGCAGATTCGGTGCCGTCTTTATCCGGGGTATCCGGCTGTTCAGGCTCCGCAGCATTTCCGCTTTCTTCTTCCCCATCCCCGTCTAACGCGATCACATAATCCGATGCGTGGGTAAAGGCAAGGGATACGGTGCCGTCCTCTGCAACATACCACCCCATAAAATCGTACCCTTTTCTGGATGCGTCCGGGAAGGTAAGTTCCAATCCGGGAACCGCCTTTGTGCTGTCCGTGCCAATTTTCCCGTCATTGTAGATAAAATTGATGATGACAGGCTTCTTTGCTTCCCACTTCGCATACAGGCAGGTATTCTCTGTCAGATGGATTTCTTCCCCACCGGCATAATCGGTGCCGGTGCCGTCCTTTTTCGTGTTCCAGCCCGCAAAATCACAGCCTGCTTTTTCAAGGGTTCCCATGTACGGGTAAATACCGTCCTTATCAAGGATGACCACCGTATCCTTACTGGTATAAGGGTTCGGGTCGATATAGGATTTTGTCAGCCCTGTATCCTTATTGTTGGCATCATAGCCGATAAAATAAGTCTCCGGCACTTCCGCAAGGTAAATGTTTCCGTCTTTTTCTTCCGTCCTGTAATCATCTGTCTTCCATAAAAATTGTGATGCATCCGCTTCTTTCCCGTTAGAAGACGCATCCACCAGAAGAGCTCCCGGCGTAAAATCCCTGCCCCACATGACAAAAGTGGAATCACTTTCAAAATCCGTCCCCAGCGTAACAGGCGTAGCGTCCTGATAGTAAAAACGGATATCCCATGCTTTCCCGTCAGCAACAGTGTTATCTTCCATGACAATCTTCCCGTCCAGTATGAGGTCTGCCTTTGTCATATAGTTTATTGTAGTGCCGCTGTAAGGGTGTTCCGCCGTATTTCCCCGTATAGTGCAGTCACGTATGGTAAGGGGCTCCGTCCTGTCCTTGCCGGAAAAGCCGATGGCACTGGTATATTTATTATGGCTGCCTGTGATCGTGCATCCCTCAATCACAACAGGGTGATTTTCAGAAATGCCAATTGTCCCACTGTCACCCGTAACCTCGCTGTTTTCAATCAGGCAGTCTGATAAGGTAACTTCCCCATGGACTGCAACGATTGCCGCAAATGCCTTATTGCCCGAAATGGCCATGCCGGACGCATTTGCCGATCCAAAGAAATCCACTGCGCCCCCTACCATTGCATAGCATTCCCTTATGGTTCCTGATACGATGGCGGCGTGGGATGTCCTGCCTGTCTGGATGCCGCCCCCTGCACCGTTGGTATAACAGCGTTGGATAAGCCCGCCGGTCATCGTGAACTCTCCACCCCATTCCACATGAATGGCGCCTGCCGTTCTGGCAGTCCGGTTATCCCCGTCAAAATCCGTATTATAATTATTCTGTAAGACTGTGCCACCTTCCACAGTGCAGGCCCCGGCAACATATACCAGCGGCCCGCCCCATGCCTGCCCGGCGTTATTGAAATCATCGTCAAGCTCCGCCCCGCCGTCAAGGATGATATTGCGGATAGTCAGGCTTCCTTCTATCCCAAGAAGCACGTCATCCAGGTCTGTCCTGTGGTAGTTTTTCCCCGTGAATTCCCCATCCCGGCTGATAACCGCCGGATTTTCCGCATCCTCACTCTGCAGGGTGATACTATCCGCCACAGCTTCAAGGGTTGAGGATATGCTGCAGTCCTTGAGGACAGTAATGGTATCGCCAGCCTGTGCGTCTGCAAACGCCTCCTCCAATTCTTCATAACTCTTATCGCCGATCCTCGCTTCATAAACCACAGTATCAGCCTGCTCCTGGACAGGCTTCCAATTGGCATACAGGTTCAGGCTCCTCTCCGGGGTATATTCCTTCCCGGCTGCCCCTACGGACAGAAAAGTATGCACGTCCCCATTCACGGCCACCTCTATCCAGCTTTCAAGGTAATGCCCTTCATAGGACGCATCCGGCAGGGTGATGCTCTCCCCCTTGGGCACAGTAACGCTTTCTGTCCCACAGGTTCCCTCATAAGGTTCAAAATTGACAGTATAGGCTTCTTCCACCTCCGCCGCTTCAGCAGGCAGCGGGACGCTTCCCAATACCCCTGCCCCGATTGCCGATGCCATAATGGCAGACAGGAGAATCCTTGCTAATTTTCTTTTCCTTCCCATTTTTCCTTCCTTTCTTTTTCAGATATCCGGCAGGGCTGCTGTCTGTATTTCTATCTTCCCAAGCGGCCCTGCACATCATTTCATGGGGCACAGCCCCTGTCAACAACACGCCGTTTCCCCGCATCACCTCCCCTCCTGCAGCATGGATACCGGGTAATATCCGGCTGGCCCCCATACATTGGCGGCTTCCCGCTTGTCGGGAAATGCCTATACTGCCGTACCCTGTTTTATGCCGCCCCACTTTGTCAGCACCACGGTTTCCCCGTTCCCCAAAGTGTCCCACAGGCCGTAAACCTTATCCGCCACATCATCCGGGTCAGCATATGCCTCACTGCCCACCATCATAAACTCCCCCGGCCTTGCAAACAGTTCCTGAAACTCTTTCTGCTGACCCGGTGTCAGGGAATCAAAAAAGCACCCTTCCTCCGGTATGCCGCACAACAGGAATGTACCGCTTACAAACCCTTTCCCGCCCGGCATACAGCGGTTCGGGGCAAGACCGCCCGTATCCTCCCGGCTGATCAGCAGCACCCTCTGGGGCAGGAAACACCCTACCTGTGCCGTGCCCCCTAACACCGCCTCCACTGCTTCCAACGTGTTGTCCGGCAGGGCGGCAGGCCGTGGCGCCTTCCCTGGCTCCACAATCAAAATGTCCATTTTCTGTTTCATGTTCGTTGTCCTCCTTTAAACTTTTTGTCTATGTGCTGCCCGTAAAAGGCTTCACAGCAATAAAAAATACCAGCGGAAAGAAAAATCCCCCCAAAGGCTTAACCGCCTCCGAAGCCTGCGGCCATATCGTGGCTCACAAGGCTTGCATAATACTGGCTGATGGTTACAGGCGCATTGAACAGGGCTGACAGGGTATATGCCCGGATATTTTCCACCATTGTCGTATTCCGATCCAGACAGTCCATGACATACTGGATATGCCCGCTGTCCAGCTTCAAAAAACGGCTCTTTACGACCTCCGTACTCATATCCCCCTGGTTAATGCGTATGCTTTTCCGGTTACTGCAACAGGTCTCTGCCATCAGTTCCACAAAACCGTCCAGACGCTCCTTGTCGTATGGATGGTCATGCAGGAGATAGTCATACTCAATGTTCTCTTTTATCAACTGCCGGTAAGCCTCCATCTGATCTATCCCATCCATCCCATACCCCGCAGGAGAAGAGTTATCCACAGGAAAGTCCCCGGCTTTTGCCGGATGGATAGATGGATCAGTATCACTAAAATCAGTTTTATTTAAGTCAGTTTTATTTGTTTGTGATTTTCGCATTTCCTGAATTGTGGTTTTCACATCCCCTGATTTGTGATTTTCACAAGTCTTGATTTGTGATTCCGGCTGTCCCGGCTTTATCCTGCAAATGAAGTTTTTAACATATATGACGTTGGGTTTCCCAAGCCCGCGCCGGACGCGCTCAATCAGCCCCACGCCTTTTGAGCAGTCCAGTTCATTCAGGAGCTTGTTCGCCTTCTGCTCCGCGCATCCAAGCGTCTCCATCACATCGGCAATGGTGAAAATGATATACACGCGCCCCTCCCCGTCAAGCCAGTTGTTCTTTACCGAAAGCCCCATACGGTCAAGCAAAAGCCCGTAAAGCACCTTTGCCTCCACCGACACCCCCTTAAAGAGCGGGTCTGTAAACAATATTTTCGGGATGCGGTAAAAGCTGTACTGCTCCGCTTCATTCCCATAGTAATAATCCAGTTGTAACGGCATCCTTACTGCCTCCTTCCCTTCATTGGAGCAACAAAAAGCCCCGGCAGGGTTATAGTCGCCGGGGCATGATCTGTCTGATAAACGCAAAAAAGCCGCCCGGTAACTGTCATCAGTCAGTCGCCGGACGGCTTAATGCGTTTTATGTATTCTGTGTTTTCCATGTTTCCAGAAGTGAAAAGATCACTTCCTCAATCTGCTTCGTAGTATAGGTCTGAGGGAAATACTGTTTCAGCCTGTCATTCTTTAATGTCACCTGCACAGGCGCGGGCCTCTCCTCCGTCAGGATGGCATCCACCACGTTCCTGTCCAGTTTCCCCTCCTGGCTGTACTTTTTCAGGCGTTTCGCCTGTTCCAGCGAAGGGACGGCCTGTAATTCCCCCATAACTTCCATAAGTTCCCCCTGCTGCTCCCGCGTCAGGTAGGACAGTTCCACGGCAGGGTTAAAGGGCAGTTTCTTATCGTCCACCATCTGGAGCAGTTCCGGGAGAAGTTCTGTCAGCCGGATAAAACGGTGGATGTTCCGGGCGCTGTCATTGGAATTTTCACTCAGCGCATCCACGCTGTACTTCTCGCCAAGTTGTCGAGAAGTGTCCTTTACGCCCTGATGCTTCAATGCGTCCAGCTTCATCTTATACGCCCATGCCTTTTCGCTGGGGAACAGGTTTTCCCTCTGGATGTTGCTGTCCACCATGAACAGTACCGCTTCATCATCATCCAGTTCCCGCACAATCACCGGCATAGTGGCTTTCCCTGCCAGTTCCGAAGCGTGCCTGCGCCTGTGCCCGGCAATCAGTTCATAGCCGCCCTCCGCACGGGGCCTTGCAATGCCGGGAACAAGGACGCCATGTATCTTTATGCTTTCCACCGTGTCCTGCATGGTTTCATCCTCCAACACCTTAAACGGGTGGCCTTTGAAGGGGAACAGTTCGGAAAGCGGGATTTCCTGCACGTTCCCGCTCCCTCCTGGCTCCAACGGGTTCCCACCGGAAAGCAGTTCTTCATAGGATGTCATCTGGATATTCTTTGCGCTGCTTCTCATCCCTCCATCACCTCTTTCGTCAGTGCGGCATACGCGTCCGATACTTTACCTGCGGGGTCATGGAGATAGATGCTCTTTCCCTCCGCACTGGTCTCCGCCGCCCGCACGGAAAGGGGGATAATGCTCTCAAATATCCGCAGTTTCCCGTCATAATTTATATGAAGGAGTTCCACAATATCCCTTGCATAATTGGTTCGCATGTCCGCCATTGTAACCAATATCCCCGATATGGAAAGGCGCGGGTTGATCTGCCGCCTCACTTTCGCAATCGTGCGGATAAGCTGCTCCAGCCCCTTTATAGACAGGTACTGTGCCTGGACGGGGATAATCACCTGATCCGCCGCCGCAAGCGCGTTGATGGTCAGCATACCAAGTGAAGGCATACAGTCCAGGATAATCACATCGTATTCCCCACGCACCGTATTCAGGTACTGCCGCAGGATAGTCTCCCGGCTCATGGTATTGACCAGCGTAACCTCCATGCCGGAAAGTTCAATGTTCGCAGGGAGCAGGTCTACGCCCTCCGCATGGTGGAGAATCCCGCTTCCGGGCGGAAGTGGCTCGTCCATGATTATCCCGCCCAGGATAGTCGCAAGCGTGGTCTCCATCTGGTCAGGCTGCTGATATCCCAGGCTGGCAGTCATGGAACCCTGCGAATCCACGTCCACAAGCAGGACGCGCCTGCCCTCACGGGCAAGTCCGACTCCGATACTGATGGAGCTTACCGTTTTGGCACAGCCCCCTTTCTGGTTACATAAACAGTAGATTGTCGCTCCCATACTCACACCGCCTTTCTCACCCGGACGGTCAGCCCGTCCAGACGTACATTCTTATGGCCTGCCAGATAATAGTCCTTTCCGTCATGCTCTACGCTCGTCCACACCCAATAAGGCACTTCCTGGTAATCGTCTTTCACCAGCGCCTCAATGCTGTTTCCACTGGTATAATAATAGCCGCTTTCTGTCTCGTACCTTCCGCTCCTGTTCTTATGCAGGCGGCTTGTCTCCATAACCGGGCGGGAAAGATATGCAATCCTGCCTGTCACATCCAATAGCTTCTCCATGATCTCCCGGAGTTCAGTCTGGAGGAAAAGCTGCTGCCCGTCCGCATAGTCAATAGACAGCCCGCTCAGATCATCGTAATCCTCATAAGTGGAAAGCCTCAGCAGGCTCCTGATGTTCCCATTCAGCTTTTGTGCTTCCTTTAATACCATGTTTAAATCTGCCATATTTACACCGCCTTCCCATCGCACATTCCGGCTCCTTCTTTCACAGCCGCAATCCCTTTCGGGTCAGACCATACCCGGCCTGTCCTCTCTACCACAAGTTTTCCATCCTGCAAGGTTACGGATATCCTGTCGCCAACGGTAAAACCCATATCACGAAGCCACTTTCCCTGCATCATAATCATCGGAACCGTAAGGTCTTTATCGTTCCCCCTTGCTCTGTAAACCGTCATTTCTCTTGATTTCATTCGTACCTCCTGTTAATATGGTTCAATAAGAAATAGGACTAAATCAGCCGTAGCAGACACGATACTTGTCCGCATGAAAAGCTAATTTAGTCCTACCTAAACTTAAAAATATTCAGTTATCACCCCTTTTAGGCACACTTTTAACAACACCACTCGGCTTTGTGGTATATTAGTGTCAAGTTGCTTGATTTTCGGTTTTCTGGTTAAAAACAGGCCCGTCCTTATCCAATTTTGCTGTTTTCACAGCAGTTTTTTCATAGGACTAAATCAGCGGAAACCCTTGATTTTACTGGCTCCTTGCTAACTTGACACTATATTACCATACGCCCCCACCTGCGGATTCGGATACTCTGTAAACCCCGGCAGCGCCCTCGCCCCGCGCCTAAGATACGCCTTCACCTTCTCCCCATACAGATACGGATCATTCCCTCTCACGATCCCCCACTCCATCATAAGCGCTGCCCCGCCTGATGCAAATGGTGTCGCAAAGGAGGTCCCGCTGAACGACGCATATCCGCCTCCTGCTGCTGTAGTAGTGATATCCACCCCGGGTGCTGCAATATCCGGTTTGATGATATTTTCCCCCCACCGTGAAAGAGAACCCCGGCCTGAAAAATCCGCATAGGCAAATGTCAGTCCGTTATACGCCCCTACGGATATCACACGCCTTGCTGTTGAAGGTATGGTAAGGGTCATATTGTCCGTTGGATATAAGAATCCCGTTCCCTGATTGAGCACCCCTTCACTTGGGAGCCACATCTGATATTCTCCGGACACGATGTCTCTGGGGATCAGCACGATCCGCCAGACGCCTCCGTTAATATAACTTTCACGGGGTATCATATCGATATAAATCTCCTGCGCCGTGCTGTAGGGACTTGGTTCACCATAATAAAGAAGGATCTCCGTCTGTCCTGCCACATACCTTTGAGGCCCCAGTATTTCCTGCACCGGTCCGATCCGGATTCCTGACGGTGATATGATGGAAATATCCACCACATCTACATACTCTTTCCATATCTGTACATTCAGTGACGGCTGGTTATCCTGAACGGCAAGTTCTATCACTGCCTCACCTTCATCCGTCAGACGTCCTGATATATGTCCTGCACTTACAGCCTCATTGCCGGTTCCAATACAGATACAGCTCTTCCACACATTTGATATATCGTCAATAAATCTTTCCAAAAGCGATGTTCCATCATGAGATCCAAAAGTATTTCCGAAACTTATATTAATCGCGACCGGCATCTGAAATTCAAGTGCCTTTCGGACAACATAATCAACACCCATCATAAGTTCTGTCGTCCGGGGGAATCCATCGCTTGACGGATTTCCAAGTTTTACGACTAAAAGTTCACTCTCCGGCGCCACGCCTGCATAGCGGCGGTAGTCTGCTTTGGCACCTCTCCCGTTTCCCGCCGCGATTCCTGCCACCGCAGTGCCATGACCAGACGTATCTTTAGTCGCTACCAGTCTCCCTCTCTCTGCCGGAGTCTGGGCCTTCAAAGCCTCATCTATCTTTTCTTTTGTATACTCCACTCCGATCTCATATCCTTTCGGTGCCGCCTCCCCCTCTCTCGGTCTTAAAGACTGATCCCAAAGAGAGCGTATCCTCGTCGTACCGTCAGCGTTGCAGAAATCAGCCAGCGTATAATCAATCCCTGAATCTATCACCGCAACGAAAACTCCCTGTCCAAACAAAGAAAAACGGCTATCCTGCACCGTATCGATACAAGATACCCGTCTTCCGTTTGCTGTTTGGAAAAACAGTCTTTTTGGTTTTTCCACATATTCAACCTGAGGCAGCGATGCCAGTTCACTGATACGGGATTCCCTTACCGTTATCACCGCATATTCGTTCATAAGTTCTATAACCTGTTCCGCTATCTCCCTCACCGGATCTAAGCTTCCTGAATACTTTATGATCAGTTCCCATGACTTTTCTATCGGATCATAACCGATATCAAGCTGCAAGGATTTCTCTCTCTCTTCCTCCGTGGCATCAAGTGCCAGATTTAAAATATTTTCAACCTTCTGACCTGTCAAAATATTGCTCCAGTACCTGTCATTGACATATCATATGACCATTATACATGTCTTATGCATCTATCAGTTCGTGCAGCACTGTGCCAGATACGGCGCCAGTCCTGCCGGTATGAAATACCCTCTTTCATGCTGGCATACCGGACATTTTGCAGGGACGTTTTTGCCATGATAGATATGCCCGCAATTTAAGCACATCCAGTCATTCTCCTCGCCACTTACATAAATTTTGCTGTTTTCAACAAGCTCCGCCAGCTTTCCAAACCGTTTCCCGTGTATTTCCTCAATTTTAGCAATTTCCCGGAAAGTATACGCCGCTTCGCTATAGCCTTCTTCCTCAGCAACCTTTGCAAACGCCGGATATACATCGTCAAATTCTTCCATTTCATTATGATGCGCTGACTTTAAAAGCTTCACCACATCATCAAAATGATCCACCGGATATCCTCCGTCAATGTGGATCGTTGTCCCGGACAAATCCTTTAACAGCCCATAAAATCTTTCCGCATGCGCTCTCTCCTGATCCGCTGTAAACAAAAAAATCTGGTTTAACGCATACATTCCCTGCTTTTTTGCCGCCTCGGCTGCTATCGTATAACGGTTCCTTGCCTGACTCTCCCCCGCAAATGCCCGCATCAGGTTCTCTCTTGTTCTGCTCTCTTTAAAATCAACAGCCATGTTACACACTCCTTCTCTTTTTCAGGTAGTATGTACCATGACTGCCATATTATACATATAATTCAGCAAATATTTTTTCCGGCCGCAATCTTTTCTACGCGCCCCTTGATATAATTGCCAAGACCGTACACTACATTGCTGATCACATATTCCCCGTCATTCACAAACACTTCTATAAGATTCGGTTCCGCAAATATATCCAGCTTATAATTTCCATATACTTTCGGCGTACTGCTTACCATACGGTGTCCTTCAATATCTCCAAACACACGGCTTCGGTCTGTTTTTATGAAATCCCTTTCCGCCCAGATCCTGAATCCCCCGATATCCAGAGTCTCTCCTTCCTCAAGAGTAACCTGAACACGATACGGCTCTTTATCAGGAATGGAAAGCTTCTGAAAGTCTTCCTTACCGGAAAGGAGCCTCTCTTTTGTCAGAATCTCTTTTTCAAAAAACTGATCCACTTGCGGATGCACACGGAAATAAATGTGATCATCTTCCAATTCCACAACTCTTGGAAGACACATCATTCCATTCCACGGTTTTTCTCCTTCCTGCTCCACTGCTTTTGGCATCCTCATCCATGCGATCATGACACGTCTCCCTGCCGCATCCAGATTAGTCTGGGGCGCATAAAGATCCAGCCCATAATCAATATACTGATAATTTCCGTGAAGGCTTAAGCTGCACGTCTCCGGTTTAAAATCAGCAGGCATACATATGGCATGATGCTCATAACCTCCCGCTTCCTCAGCAATATACATCGGTGAACCCATGAACACATACCGGCCATTCAACTTAAACATATCCGGGCATTCCAGCGATCTTCCAAACCTTTCATTACGGATCTGCGATACATAACTCCAGTTTTCACCGTCTTCGCTCTTATAAAAAAGCGCCCGCCCGACTTCACCTTTATATGTACTGCCGATAACCATATAAAAGACATCTCCGTCCTTCCATACTTTCGGATCCCTTGTGTCTTTATAATCCCCGATTTCTGTATCCTCTATCTTAGGAATGATAACCCGTTTCCCGCCGAAATTGTCAAAAACAAATCCATCTTCAGAGGATATCATAAGCTGTGCGGCATCATGATCCTTTGCATCCACGTGGATATTTTCCGCATTTATCTCATTGTAATGGATCCCTGTATAAT
Organism: Schaedlerella sp.; assembly: GCF_056796775.1. Taxonomy (NCBI): domain Bacteria; kingdom Bacillati; phylum Bacillota; class Clostridia; order Lachnospirales; family Lachnospiraceae; genus Schaedlerella; species Schaedlerella sp. The sequence goes on along the minus strand of NZ_JBQIKP010000057.1, from coordinate 8,713 downwards.
ACAGGTTCACTTTTCCGTTCCACTCTATGGCACTTCCAGAAAAACAGCCGTTTGAATCTTCATATATTGTAGGAAAAAGGGCTACCCCCACATGCTCCCAGCTTATAAGATCCTCGCTTACCGCATGTCCCCAGTGCATAGTTCCCCATACAGGAGCATAGGGAAAATACTGATAAAACAGATGATACCTGCCTTTATAATAGATAAATCCATTAGGATCATTGATCCAGTTACCCGGCGCTTTCAGATGTAATGTATTCTTTATCATGTCAATTTCCTGCCTGTCTCTAAATTCTTAAATCCAGTATAATGATAAAGAGGGTATTTTTCAATACCCTCTTTTGGCAATACGCAAATAATAACATTATTTCACGGCACCCGCCACAACACCGCCGATGATCTGTTTCTGCAGTGCAACGTACAGAACCAGTATCGGAATTACGCACAGCAAAAGCCCCGCCATAATCGTACCGTAATCTGCAGAGTAAGTTCCGTAGAAGCTGTAAGTAGAAAGAGGAAGTGTTAACAGCTTCTTATCTGTCAGTACAAGCGACGGCAAAAGGAAATCATTCCAGAATGCCAGCGAATTTAAAATTACCATTGTGGAAATAATCGGCTTCAAAAGCGGCAGCACGATCTTAAAAAATGTCTGTGAATGCGTACACCCATCTATATAAGCGGCTTCTTCAAGCGCCAGCGGCACATTTCCCTTGATAAATCCGTGGAACATGAACACTGACATAGCCATCGAAAAACCGGTATGTAAAAAGATCAATGTAATTCTATGGTTCAGAAGGTTAAGCGTTCCTCCGTAAATGCTTACAAGAGGGATCATGATAGCCTGAAACGGGATGATCATAGAGGCCACCATCAATCCGAATGTAAGCTTAGAGATTCCGTTATTGTGGCGAACGATATAATACGCCAGCATTGCAGCCAGAAGCGTTACCAGCACTGTCGCAGACACAGTTACGATCAGTGAATTTTTAAACGCGTTCAGAAAGTCCATCTGGGTATATGCTTTTACAAAGTTGTCAAAGGAAAGACCTTTGATGGTAAACAGCCATGAAAACGGGCTTTTGATAATATCCCTCTTCTGCTTCAGAGAATTGATCACTACCATGATAAATGGGAACATATATGCAAGGAAGATGATGATAAGTCCTGCCATTGCAAGCATATTTGCCACTTTCCTTTTTGTTCCTCCGATTGATGTCTGTTTCATTACGCTTCCACCTCCTGTCTCTTTGTCAGGTATACCTGAACTCCGCTGATACATGCTACAATGACAAATAAGATCAATGCCTCAGACTGGCCGACTCCAAACTGTCTTGATGTAAATGCCTTTTCATATACGTGCATTGCCGCCATCTCTGTCGTACCGTAAGGCGCCCCTGCCGTTAACGACAGATTGACATCGTATACCATAAATGCCCTTGATAATGTAAGGAACAGACAGATTGTAATGGATGACATCATAAGCGGCATGATAATACTCTTTAACTTTACGAATCCGGAAGCCCCATCAATGCTGGCCGCCTCCATGACATCCTCAGAAAGCCCCATAAAGCCCGCTACATAGATCAAGATCATATAGCCGGACAACTGCCATACAGACACAACTACCAGAGCGATGAACGCGTTTGTCGGATCAGACAGCCACGATACCTCAAAAAGTTTCCATCCGGTGCTCTCTCCGATACTTACGAATACTCTGGAAAATACAAACTGCCAGATATATCCAAGTACGATACCGCCGATCAGGTTTGGAGTAAAAAAGCCCGCGCGGAAAAAATTCTCTCCCTTCATGCCCCTCGTCAGCAGATATGCTATGGCAAACGCAAGCACATTTACGATGATAACAACAAATATTACATATTTAAATGTCAGAAGCAGGGATGTCCAAAATCCGGTATCTTTTATCACACCTCCAAAGTTTTTAAATCCGACAAAATTTTTAACCGCGGCGACACCGTTCCAGTCTGTCAGTGTCAGATATACACCATAGATAAACGGGATGATCACAACTGCAAAGAAGCAAAACATACCCGGTAATGCAAACATGCAGAAATCTTTTCCATTATTTTTTGATCTCATATCCTGCTCCTCCTTATTCCTGCTCATTCCAGTAATCCTGAATGGATTCCATCAGTTCCCCGCGGTCACTTCTGCCTGCAAGGTATTTCTGCATTGCAGCTCCAAGCACCGCCCAGTGGTCATTCGGTACGATCACCGACGCGCTGAATGCTTTTTGTTCATGTACTTTTTTATAAATATCCCTGCTTAAGGGGTCGGCCGGCTCATACGGATTATTCTGAAACGGCGGTATAATATTGCAGGTCTTTACAAGCATCTGCTGCCCGATCTCACTGTATACGATCCAGTTTAAGAACTGCCTTCCCGCTGCCTGTTCTTTTTCAGTAGCAACCTGCCGGTCAACCATCACCTGTTTTGACGGCGCGCCCTGAATCATCTGATTCGCAAAATCATCCTTGTCATTATTCATAAAATACGGAAGAAAGCCATACTCATCCGTCTCCTTGGCTCCCGCTTCCGAAAGGTTCGGCCATGCCCAGTTTCCGTTGAACCAGAACGCCGTCTTGCCATCCGCAAGGTCGATAGCCATCTCGTCATAATCTGCTCCTAAAGGGTCGCCCTTTGCCACGTTATACTCTTTCAGCACATCAAAGATATCTAAAAATTCAGACATTCTTTTATACGCGCTAAGATCCATCTTTCCTGCCTTGATTTCCTCCACTACCTTTTGCGCACCCTCTGATGTTCCGTCATAAGTCTCGTAAATATACTGGAGATGATGGGCTCCTAAAGACCAGTCCTCCTTTGCCATGGATACCGGTTTTTCAATTCCCGCTTCCACCAGCCTGTCAAGAAATGCCTGAAACTCATCCAGTGTAGTAATAGAAGCCGGATCAAAAGTTTCGCCCAGAGCCTTTTCAATTACTGACTTATTATAAATAATCCCGCGTCCTTCAATACATAACGGAAAGCTGTAGATCTTGCCATTAATTGTTGTGGTATACCCTTCTGCCTGCGAAACCCAGTTTTCATTCGTCATATCGACCGCCTTTTCTTCTGCCAGCGCAATAACATCCGTTGTGTCCAGAATCGCGATGGTAGGCGGATTGCCTGAATTGTACAGGCTTATCATCTTTGTGTAGGGTGAATCGTCACTGACCGGCATGACTTCTATATGAACACCGGACTTCTTCTCATACTCCGCCCCCATCTCCTCTAATGCGACCTGAATCTCCGCTTTCGTATTAAGAAGCGTGATATTCGTCCCGTCAAGGGAAGAGTCATATTCAAAGGTATCTGTCGATGTATCGATAGGTTCCTTCTTATCTTCCGCGTTCGGGTCATCCGGGTCACTGGCAAATCCGAATCTGCATCCGGTCAGCATCGTTGTCATCAATACCACGGTCAACATTACTGAGACAAGTCTTGCCATGACTTTCTTTCTCATGAATCATTCCTCCTTTTTTCTTAACCGGTAAAGTAACCGGTTACTTTTGATATTTTTATTCTAACACTGAAAATAATTTACGTCAATTATCAAAAACATCTTTGTGAAATATGTCTGATTTCATATAATAGAATTTGTATATATTATACAAAACCGGTTACTTAACCGATTACTCATTGCTTACAAACCTCTCTTCTGATATAATGACAGCATTGAATAACAATGAAAAGAGGCAGACATGACACCAAAAAAGAGCATCACTTTCAATGACATCGCAAAGTACACACATTTTTCCAAGACAACCATTTCCAGATATTTTAACAATCCCGATTCTCTCACTCTTGAGAACCAGGAAATCATCGCGAAAGCTCTCGTTGATCTGGACTATAAAGAAAATAAAGTAGCACGCATCCTTGCTAACGGAAAGACAGAATTTATCGGCATCATCATTCCAAATCTGTCTCTCCACTATTATTCCGAGATGTTAGACAAGATTCTGTCCACCTACGAACAATTCGGCTACAAATTCCTGGTCTTCATCGGCAATGAGAATGAAGAGACTGAGCGGCAGTATATTAAAGAACTCCTCGCCTATAAGATTGAAGGTCTGATCATATTAAGCCATACGATTCCTTCAAAAGAACTTCACACCCTTAATCTCCCCATTGTCACCATAGAGCGGGAAGACCAGTATGTATGCAGTGTGAACACAGACAACTATATGGGCGGTTATCAGGCCACCAGCCTTCTTTTCAGATCAGGCTGCGATATTCTGGTACACATCAATTCTCCTGCAGATAAAGCGGTTCCTGCATATGGGCGTATCGAAGGTTTTTTAGATCTGTGCAGTGAAAAGCAGCTTCCCCATGAGATCATCTTAAAAGAAATGGGAAGTACTTATGAATCCATTCAGGAGCATTTAAGCACAGTCCTTGACGATCTGAATCACAGATACACCGGAAAGAAAAAGGGGGTTTTTCTGTCCAACGATACACAGGCAAATGTATTTTTAAACCTTCTCATAAGAAAATACGGTGCTCTTCCAGACGATTACCTGATTATTGGCTTCGATAACTCCCCTATTTCCAGAGAAGCGGTAATGCCTATCAGCACCATTGGCCAGCAGATTGATAAGATTGCCTATGAAGCAGTCAGCCTTCTTGTGGAGCAGATGAATGAGCGAAAAAAAAGAAGGCCGGTCTCATTAAAAGAACCGGTCCACAAGGTCATTACACCTATATTGATAAGGCGGGATACTACTGAGAAAATGTAACTTTAAGTTCCACTCTCTTTCTCAGGTAATACAGCAGTTGAACCAGCAAGTATTTCTATATATTTTTCACGATAATTATATGATTTTAATACAATTTTAATTTATTTGTGTCAAAATACATATAGTATTTATATATTTGAAATAAACAGAAAATGTTTGATTTCTATCAAAGGAGGTAAGTTATGAAAAGAGCAAAACAGATTTTTCTGTCAATCATGGCAGCAGTACTTGTAATAACAGGCAGCTTTGGTACGACTGCTCTGGCAGACGGAAGAAGACCAAAAAAAGTATCTATTTCCAAGTCATCTATGAAAGTAATACAGGGAAAAGAATTTGAAATAAAAGCAAAGATGACTCCCAGAAGGTCAGATGATGATTATCTTAGATGGCAGATCATCTCAGGGAAAAAATATGTAAAATTCGAAGATAACGACCGCGATGGCGATGATATGGACTTTGTAGCAGTAAAGCCGGGAAAAGCAAAGATACGCTGCTATGTTGTTGGAAAAAACAAGAAAAAATACGGCGATGTAATTACTGTGACTGTTAAAAAAAGGCCTGCGGATTATTCATTGAGAAAAGTGGGCAGCTCTAAAAAAATTGAAGAAGTCTATGATGATTTTGATCTTGAAGTAAAAAAAGGCCACTCCATCAAAAACAGCGAGCTGAAATGGACGATCAAAGATAAAAGCATTGTTGGCTTTGAAAGCAGACGCAGGACCGGCCGCGAAGTAGAATTTGTAGCCAAGAAAACTGGTACTACCAAAATCACCTGTACCTGTACCAATAAAAAAGCAAAAACAAAAAAGATCACCTATACGGTCAAAGTCGTTGCAGACGATGATGATGATGATTACGATTATGATGACGATTATTACTATGACTAACAGCTGATGTGACACGGGACACAGTTTTAACACTGTGTCCCGTCTTTAATGCCCTGGTTACGCGATACCGCAGATCTTTTAATCGCATGTTCTGAATATCATTTTAATTAAATCCAATAATCCTTCTTGCGACTGAGTATGCCAATGAAGAAATCCTGCGTCCCGGTCTGCCCGGGATATTCATAGTCTGCCCCAGTATCCCGTACCGGATCCTCAGATAAGTCTTTAAATCTTTTTTCTTAAGATATTTCCAAAGCTCCCTCTTTTTTTCCAGATTTTCCTGTTTCTTTGAACGAATCAAAAGAATAGATGAAACTGTCATCATGATTGCCAGATAATTCACCATATAATGCCTGAGCTTTCTGCTTTCAATATCACGGAGCTGATACATATCAATCATAGTCTTCGTCACAAAAATCTGCTGATCCACTCTGGAGATCATAACTTTTTCATTAACTGACTGATCCTCCCTGCCAATAAAATAACGATAGAAATCTACATCCATATAATAAATCTTGCGTACATTGGGAAGCGGATAATATACATAAATATTATCCACATAAAAAGTATGCTTCGGCAATGTCATCTGGCTGAGCTTGATCATAGACGTACGGTAGATCACTGAATGCATCAGTATATACTGATCCAGACGGAAACGCCCGATCTCATCCCATGTAAAAATCCGGTTCTGGGGCAGTACATTCCGGTAATGAATACATTTCTTATGTGCTGCGCCAACTTTTTCATAGACATAATTAGAAACCAACATATCAATCTCTTTATCTTCCTTCTCCAACTCCTTCAAAAATGAAAGAATCCGAAGCAATGCCTCTTCGTTAACCCAGTCATCACTGTCAACTACTTTAAAATATTTTCCGGTTGCATTGGCAAGTCCTGAATTAACTGCATCTCCATGTCCTCCGTTTTCCTTATCCACCACCTTGACGATATCCGGATATTTTTCTTTATATTCCTGAGCTATCTGTAACGTCCCATCCTTTGACCCATCATTAACGATAATAATCTCAACATCTTCGCCTCCTGAAAGAATGCTTTCAATCGCGCGTGACATATAGTCCTGCGAATTATATGATGGAATCGCAAATGAAATGTATTTCATCTTATTCTCCTCCTATTGTTATTCAATGCTACTTAGTATAAAGCATTCATTCATATTTTCCAACTTATTTTTTTTAAAAGGATAAAAAAAGTAAATATCCAATTGTAAAATTCCCGAATATCCGATATAGTTATTGTAAATGGAGGAATGATATATGAAGAAAAACATAATTGTCGGACAATCCGGCGGTCCAACAGCAGTAATCAACGGAAGTCTTTACGGTGTTGTATCGGAAGGACTCAAACATCCAGAGACAGGACATGTATATGGCATGGTCAACGGAATCGAAGGATTCTTACATGACCACTATATGGATATCGGCGCTCTTGATACCACCAATGAGCTGGAACTTGTGAGAACAACACCTGGAGCTTATCTCGGATCCTGCCGTTATAAACTCCCGGAGGATTTAAATGACCCTGTATATCCAGAGTTATTTAAAAAATTTGATGATAAGGACATCGGCTATTTCTTCTACATAGGAGGAAATGATTCTATGGATACGGTTAGCAAGCTCTCCCGCTATGCCGAAACAATAAAAAGTGATATCCGTTTTATCGGTGTTCCAAAGACCATTGACAACGACCTGGTAGTGACAGACCATACTCCCGGCTATGGAAGCGCAGCAAAATATGTTGCTACCGTTGTCAGGGAGATTGCTACTGATGCCACTGTCTACGATAATAAACAGTCTGTAACGATCGTAGAGATCATGGGGCGCCACGCAGGATGGCTCACTGCCGCGAGTATGCTCGCGCGCAAATTTGAGGGTGATAATCCGGTACTGATATACCTTCCTGAAGTTGCTTTCAATCAGGAGACATTTGTTGAAAAGGTAAAAGAGTGTTTAAAGACTACTCCAAACCTTGTAGTATGCATCTCTGAAGGTATCAATGACGGTAACGGTACATTCATCTGTGAATATGCCAGCGATGTAGGGGTTGACAACTTCGGCCATAAGATGCTGACCGGTTCCGGAAAATATCTGGAAAATCTTGTCAAAGAAAAGATCGGTGTAAAGGTACGTTCCATAGAGCTGAACGTATGCCAGCGCTGTTCCTGCGCGCACCTGTCCAGAGTAGACCTTGATGAGGCTGTAAATGCCGGCATCTATGCTGTGCATGCCGCACTGGAAGGCGAGACCGGAAAAATGATCACCTTTATCAGAAATAAAAGCGTACCATATGAATTATCTTACGGCACCGCAGATGTGAATATTATCTGCAACAAAGAAAAGCCTGTTCCGGAAGAGTGGATCATTAATGAAGGTTCTGATATCAGCGATGCCTTTATTGATTACGCAAGACCTTTAACACAAGGATATGTAGAACTGCCTACTAAGAACGGAATCCCTCTGTTTGCATATCGCAGATAAAGGAAATATAAGAATTTCATAACAGGGAGGATACATGTTAACAGTTTGTTCACTTATCTTTCAAAATTCTTTTACTCCTTTAACATTGTTTCTTCATAGCTGATTCGTATAATAATATCATCAGAAGAAAACAACGACGTAATCATAGTAGCACACTATTTTGAATAAACTTTTTCATAATACATGCCGGGCACTGCGAAAGCGGTGACCCGGCATCCTCCCTTTCTATGGGGCTTTGTGGTGATGATGTTATCGGTGTTTTAGATTCGCCGCACAGTTTACACCACTTTTTACACCACTTCTTTTTCTTTCCCATTCCACTAAAACAAATCTGAAATTTTTCTCATCTCTTCAGACCTTGTATCCGGAAGTACATGAGAATATAAGTCCATTGTCATAGCCAGGCTGCTGTGACCTAATATACTTTTTAAAACCTGTGGCTGCATACCATTTTCTATGCATCTGGTTGCAAAAGTGTGCCGTTACGGTATAATAACGACAAACGGAAAAAGCCTTTATTTTCAAGGGGTTTGAGCGTTTGCCGTCATTTATTCAATTCCTTTTCCAAGTTGAA